>JAPLFI010000620.1 GCA_026390755.1 Ignavibacteriota bacterium | reverse complement strand
AGTGTGCAGGATTTTGTGCGCGATGCCGAACAGCATGACGATATTACACTGCTGATTGTGAAAGGGAAGAAAGAGAAAGAGCGTTAGACACGAAGGACACGAAGAAAAGAACTGTTTTAGAATAAGAGCAAGAGCTTTCACACGGAGACACGAAGGACACGGAGAAAAGATAGAGAAAGAGCTTTAGCCACAGATTCACTGATTAAAGAATTAAACAAAAAGTGAAACTTTACGTATAATAAAGCAATATGAAAAGGTTTAAAAACATACCGGAAAATACGCTCAGATTCATGATTCTGATTGCCGCGATGTACACACTCGGGCTGAACATGGTTGCATTCTATAACAATATGATTGCCAACCGCATGACATGGGTTGAAAATAAAAACCCGGCGACAGGCGATAGTTTGCTGATGATTACCGAGATTATTCCGGGCGGAGTTGCAGACGAAGCCGGCATTAAAGACGGTGATTTACTTCTCGAAATACAGGGTAAACCTGTTACTATGAAAAATGCGATGGCAATATTAAATTCGTACAGCAACGAATTTATAGAATATACCGTACTGCGCGGCGGAAAAGTTCTAAGCGTTAATATATGGGTTTATAAATTTCTTAGTCTTCCGTTCCTGATTTTCTGGATTATCGGAATCGGGTTCTTTATAGTCGGAATTATAGTCGGATATTCAAAACCGAAGGAATTTACATCCAAACTTTTTTTCCTTCTCAGTATGTCGGCTTCACTGGGACTTTTGATGTATTCGAGCACATCTCCGACGGGCATTGTCACCACACCATATATGGATACGTTCACGCGTTTCGTATTTACGTTTATTATTGTTAATTTCCTTCTGGCGATGTTTTTATTCGCACCGTTATTTGTTCACTTCTTTCTGACTTTTCCCGTTAAAAAAGTTTTCAAACGGCGCAAACTTGTACTGACTTTATTATATCTTATCTGTTTTATTCCGGGAATTGTCTCTCTTATAACATCAGGCAGAATTTCGCTTGGATTTATCGGCGGAGTGTTACCTGTAATATTATACCTTGCAACTGGTATAGCGCTATTCCGCCATTCATACAGTAAAATTACAGATTCCGGTTTAAAGAAATCGCTTTCGATTATCAATAAAGGATTTGTTCTGGGCGCGCTCGGACTGACTTATTACGCAGTGTATATTCTGGCAGTCAAGACTCCCGTCTTTCTTGTGAATCCATTGTATTACGCGCCGGTGATTCTGGTCGTCGCCATTCCGATATCATTCGGCTTCTCAATTTTCAAGTACAGAATTCTCGATACGGAAGTCATAGTGAAACGCGGACTTGTATTCGGAATCGTCACCGTACTTATTATCGGAATTTATCTCGCAGTTGTTTACTTAATTGATTCGTATTTCAAGGGATTCTTCAAGGGTAACAACCAGCTTTTAATTATCACATTTATAATAATTTTCACTTTCTCTTTTGACTATGTGAACAAACACGCGCGTGAATTCGTTGACAGTCAGATATACCGCGAACGTTACAATTACAGGAAACTTCTTCTGAAATTTTCAGAGGAAATTTCGTATGTAAAGAATCCTCAGGACCTTGTACGCAGAATTCAGGACTTCTTGGAAGATACGCTCGGAATAAATTATTTTACGCTTGATATTATGAACGACCGCTATCCCGAGAAAGTTCTGCGCCTGCAGACAGAAGACGACGGAGTGAAAATTCAAAAAGCGAATGAAGTATTGCGTAAGATCCTTAAACTCAGAAATGAGCCCGTACAGATAAATGCAGTAAGTCTGAGCGAGGCAGGTCTGACGGATGAAGAATCTTATACATTAAGAAAAACCGGCGTTAAGCTGACGATACCGGTTTTTGTAAGGAACGAGGTAGTGGCGGCGCTGAATTTCGGAGCGAAAGCATCGGGTAAGGCATTCTCCGACGAGGATATTGACCTGCTGAAAACCTTCGCATCTCAGAGTTCGATTTGCCTTGAGAATACGAGACTGCGAGCGGAAGAAATGAATAAACAAATGTTTGAAGAAGAACTGAGGATTGCAAAGAATATACAGACGGGGCTTTTGCCAAAGGATAATTTCAGCACAACACATCTTGAAATCGCGGCTTACTCCGAGCCGGCGAGGATTATAGGAGGTGATTTTTATGATTTGATTCCGCAGGAGAACGGAAAGCTTCTGCTGACGGTAGCCGACGTATCCGATAAAGGCATCCCAGCCGCGCTGTATATGTCGCAGGTGCAGGCGATGATACAGTTTGCCGCGAAAGTGATTAAATCTCCTAAGGATATTTTAATCGAAATTAACAAACAGATATACGATTCGCTTGACAAGTTTTCATTCGTAACTATAATAATCGGGCAGTTCGATGAAGTATCCTCGCGGCTCAGAATAGCGCGCGCGGGACATACGCCGGTGCTGAGAGTGCGCGGAGGAAAAGCCGGGCTGATACAGAGTCACGGAATCGGAGTGGGACTTGATCCGGATAAAATTTTCGAGCATAATATTGAAGAGATTGAAGTCGAGACGAGCATCGGCGATATATACCTTTTCTATTCAGACGGACTGAGCGAGGCGATGAACAGGAAACGGGAATTGATGGGAACGGAGAGAATATCTGCGGCAATGATATCGGCAGTTGAATCATCTCCTGATATTTCAGCGGAAGAGATTAAACAAAGTATTCTTAAATCTGCAGATGACTTCCGCGGCGGCATGGAGCCGAATGACGACGTGACCTTTGTTGTGGTGAAGGTGAAGTGAAAAGTTCAGTCCGGAGCGGCGCGTTTTCCGGCAGACGTCATTCGCTCTTTTAATTTCCATTTTTTATATGCAATTTCCTCTATTGACATTAAAATTATAAAATGATTTATGATTAAACGTTACTCGCGTCCGGAAGCAGAAGCAATTTGGACTGACGAAAATAAATTCCGTATCTGGCTTGAAATAGAAATACTTGCGTGCGAAGCGCAGAATAAACTCGGGCTAATACCGGCAAGGGCTCTGAAGAACATTAAACACCGCTCAAAATTCAATACTGCGAAAATTCTCAGGATTGAAAAAACCGTTAAGCATGACGTAATAGCCTTCCTGACAAACGTGGCGGAATACGCCGGCATTGACTCACGCTTTATTCACATCGGAATGACGAGCTCCGACGTGCTGGATACGGCGCTATCAGTTCAGCTGAAACAATCGGGCGAAATTTTGCTCCGCGATTTACTGAACGTAAAGAAAACATTATACAGGCAGGCGAAGAAGTATAAATTTCTCACGATGATCGGCAGGACACACGGAGTGCATGCCGAGCCTGTGACACTCGGCTTGAAATTCGCGCTCTGGTACGACGAGAATAACCGTAACATCGAACGTATGAAACGGGCGATTGATGTTATAAGCGTCGGACAGATATCGGGAGCAGTGGGGACTTACGAGCATATTTCCCCGGAAGTTGAAAAATATGTCTGCAAAAAGCTCGGACTTAAAACGACTAAAATATCTACTCAGGTGCTCCAGCGCGACCGGCATGCGGAATTCCTTACCACACTGGCAATCATCGCTTCCTGCGTTGATAAATACGCAACGGAAATACGACACCTGCAGAAAACGGAAGTGCTTGAACTTGAAGAGCAATTCACAAAAGGACAAAAAGGTTCTTCGGCTATGCCGCATAAGAAAAATCCGATTACTTCGGAACAGCTTTCGGGACTGGCGCGTGTGATTCGCGGTAATTCAATAGCGGCTTTGGAAAACATCCCTCTCTGGCATGAGCGTGATATATCACACTCGTCGGTTGAAAGGATTATTATGCCCGACTCAACAATACTTCTTGATTACATTTTAAATAAGTTTAATACACTTGCGGGAAATCTGCGGGTTTATAAAAAGAATATAAAGAGAAATCTTGAGCTTACAAACGGACTGATATTTTCACAGTCACTGCTGTTGAGACTGATTGATAAAAAAATGAAGCGTGAGGATGCGTACAGGATTGTGCAGACGATTGCAATGAAATGCTGGGAAGAGAAAATTGATTTTATAACGCTCATCCGCGCGAGCAAGGAAGCAATGAAATACCTCACTGAAAAAGATTTAACAGAAGTATTTGATTACAATAAATCGCGAAAAAACGTTGACTTCATTTTCCGCCGCACCGGTATAAAATAATAAGTGTTAAGTGTTAAGTGTGTTAAGTGTTAAGTGTTAAGTGTTAAGTGTTAAGTGTTAAGTGTTAAGTGTTAAGTGTTAAGTGTTAAGTGTTAAGTGTTAAGTGTTAAGTGTTAAGTGTTTGCCTTAAATTTCTACGCCGGGTAATACTCGCGCCGCAGTTCAATCACCTTACCGATTATTTTAAACGGTTTATTGATAATTGATTTATACCTTGAATTAGAAGCTTCAAGATACGCTTTTATTTTGCTGTTGCGCAGAGTCTTTACGGTTGCCTCGTCATCCAGAAGCGCAATAACAACATCACCGTCATCTGCCGCATCCTGTTTGCGGACGATTACAATATCGCCGTCATAGATACCCGAATCTGTCATAGATTCACCTTTCACTTTAAGGGCGAAGTGCAGATTGTGTCCGCGCGCGGATTTTTCCATTGTTATATAACCCTGTATATTATCGCTTGCGAAAATCGGCTCGCCCGCCGCAACATTCCCGTAAAGCGGGATCATATTTACATCCGACTTTGAGACAAGGGGACCGCCGTCGGAATTCTTTACGACAATAAATCCGCGCGCTTTCTCGGCGCGCTTTTCGAGGAATCCCTTTTTACTGAGCGCGGCTATATGGTCTTGTATGGTGCCGATAGTTAAAAGAAATTTATCCGCAATTTCCTTGAAAGTAGGCGGGTAGCCGTTATCTTCGGAGAACTTTGCGATAAATGCGAGTATCTTTTTCTGCTTTTTAGTGAGAACCGGTTTTAATTTTGACATAATGTGTTTTTATTTTACCATAAGTGAATATGGCATAATTATATTTGATTGTCAATAGAAAAATATCATAAAAAAACACTTCGGGGCGGAGGATTACATACGCATCGTTTTTAAGACGGATGTAAGCTTTATTATATCCAAATCGTTGTTGAAAAGATGAGGAGATAAACGGAGAAATCCTTCGCGTAAAGCAATGAATATGTTTTCCTGAGAAAGCTTTTTCAGTATTAAAGAATTATTTTCGCGGTTTTTATGCGAAAAAATCAGTATGTTGGAACGGCTTAGAGGTGTAATGTCCGACTCAATAATGTAATCGGAGTTCCGCATTTCTTCGATAAACAGATCGAGTAATCCGGTTATATGCCTGTATATATTGTGGACGCCGAGTTTCAGGAATAAATCCACCGACGCTTCAAGCCCGATCATTCCGAGAGAATTCAGAGTCGAATTTTCGTAAGCACTGCCGTCGTCATTAAAATCGAGTTTGTAATGCAGGAAATGTTCAAAGTCGTATTTAACGCTCGATGTCGCTACATACGTCGGATCAATTTCGCTTCTGACCTTTTTTGAAATATATGCGAAACCAATTCCCGCAGGAGACATCATCCACTTCTGAGAGCCGGCGGCAAGGAAATCAGGATTGAATTCCTGCAAATCAACCGGTACTGCGCCAATGCTTTGTATAGCATCAACAAGCAGAAGGCAATCGTACCAGTCGCAGATTTTACGGATTTCCCTGAGGTTGTTTTTAAAACCGAGAAATTCCACCGAGCTTACGGAAAGGACTTTAACGGATTCGCTCTTCAGTACATGTTCAATATCCTCAAGCTTTATTTTCCCGTTATCGGAGGGAATCAAAACATTCTTAATGCCCCTGAGCTTCTGCTGATTCATCCACGGATAAACAACGGCGGGGAACTCGGAATCGGGATATGCAACCTTGTCGCCGGGCTTAAGTCTAATGCCGGATGCGAAAATATTTATGCCGTGAGTTGTGCCTGAGGTTAAAATTATATCATTGACGTCGGCATTTATCAGACGTGAAATTTTTTCTTTTAAAGTTTTTGCAATCGTTATATTGAATATACTGAGATTTTTATTTGAATAAGTAAACTCGTTTATAAAATCAACAAGCCGCCTGCTGACTTCGAGTGAATACTGAGAGTAATGAGCAGAGTCGAGATATATACATGATTTTGTGACCGGAAACAATTTCCTTGCATCGTTAACAGTGACAACATTATCGAAAATATCGGTTGAATAGTACTGTATCATTTTTTCTTTTTCCTTTTCTCTTTTTTTTGTTTTGGAATTTCGAGATTGCTTTCGAAAATCTTACTGTATTCCTGATAGAAGTAAACAATATACTCTACATATTTATACGGCTCAATCCAATTATTCAGCGCGCCTGACGGCGGACGTTTTGAGCCGGGCCAGACAAGAGCGTGGACTGAATCCTGATTTGAGGCGAGATATGGCAGAGATTCTTTTACATTATCCCATTTGCGATAATCTTTCCCGAAGTAATGCGTGATGGTCATTGCGTCAACTACACGCCCGAGTCCCGCATTATAAGAGGCGAGAGCGAATTTATATTTATCCTCTCCGAGGAATTCGAATGTAGCAACGAGCGAAGCGTAATAATAAATCCCCGCAATGAGATTATTACGCGGCTGTCTGGTGTCCTCGAGCGCGAGCTCGCTCTGCAAACCCGAGCCTGTGCGGGGCATAATCTGCATGAAACCGTAAGCGCCTGCTCTTGATACTGCCTCGGAATTGAAATATGACTCCTGGCGGATAATCGAGAGTACTATACGCCAATCTAATTTATAGCGGTTGCATTCGCCTACAATCAGCTCTCCGTAATCCTTAATGAGGGCATCGGCGCTGTTCGGGCTGACTATGTTTTTTACGGTTTTTATTTTATTTGTTATGCTTTCGAGTATATTCGGCTCGATAGTCCTGATTTTCAGATTGAAATTGATGTTGTATGAGACGATATCGAGAATTTTTCTCCACCCGAAACAAAGGCGCTCGATTTCCGCCGTAATTATGTATGACCTGTAAAGTATTTTATTGTTATAGGTTTTCGGATTGTCACTGCCGATTGGGGAAATGACTTCTTCGGAACTGCGTTTGCCGCCCGTATCGGGGGTTTCTCTCTTCACCGATATGGAATTATATATCGAATATACACATATTAATGTGATGAGCGTGAATGTGATAATATATATTTTTGTCCGGAACTTCAAACTGATATTAATCGGTAAATATAAGAACTTTTCACACGAATTAACACGGATTTAAAAGCGGAGAGATAAGAACTTTTTGACACAGATTATAACGGATTAAAGAGCGTTTTTTGGAATTAAGAAGTTCCGTATATTAAACCATCGGGGATACGGATTTGTCTAAATATTGAAAAATAATTATTGGAAGAGATTAAATATAAGGCTGGAAAAATTAACATTGAAAGCGATGATAATGACATTATTTCGAGTTTTCTGAACGGAAACGAGAGCGCCTTCAATTTGATTGTTTTGAAATATCAGAAGAAAATATACTGGATTATAAGAAAAATGGTGATTGACCACGACGACGCAGACGATATTACGCAGGAAGTTTTTATTAAACTTTACAGGTCGCTCGGGAATTTCAGGGGTGAGTCGGCACTATACACGTATTTATACAGAATGGCAGTGAACTATTCGCTTAATCACCTGAAGAAAAATAAATTAATAAATTCAAGGATAATGAATTTCGATGAGGAATCGTACAGGCTGAAATCGGACGGAGAAAATATTGACGAGAAACTCGACGCGGATGAAAAAACAAGACTTTTAAAGAAGGCAATTTCGGGTTTACCGGAAAAACAAATGGCGGTTTTCAATATGAGATTCTATGACAATTTGAGTTACGATGAAATTTCCAAAATCCTGAAAACGAGCGCCGGAGGCTTGAAAGCAAACTACTTTCACGCCGTGAAAAAAATCGGACAAATCATCAAAAATAAGAAAGGGTTCGCTTTATGAACACAAGCGGAAACAAAGATAAACAGAGGGATTTTCCGGGAAATATACCGGGAAATAAACTGCCGGAGGAAGTTCTTTTCAGTCTGCCCGACTATATCAGGGGTACTCTCGACGATAAGGAGCTGGAAGAGCGCATTAAATCGGAATTGGACGGTAATCCGGATTTGCTGAAAGAATATATGAAGCTGAGCGAAGTGCTTTCGTTTGTCGGTAAGACCAATCTTGAAGAGCCGCCGCCGCATTATTTCAATTCATTACTGCCGATAATAAATGAGAGGATTCATGCGGCACATTCGAAAGAGAATATCATTTTCAGGAGAATTCTCTCATACTGGAAATATGCCGTGCCGGTGCTGACGGTCTTTCTGATTATTATTATTTACAATATCGGGTTCAGGAATTCGGGTTTTCGTGAAACTCCGCAGTTTATTGCACACGGATATAATGACTCCCTGATACCGGAAATTTTTAATAATACGGGTGAGACGATTATAAATTCAACTGACAACAAGGAAATGACGAGCGGGGAAACGAGCGGAACGGAAGTGACTGCCACGGAAGTGACTGCGATGGATGTGACTACGACGGATGTGTCTGCGACAGGAATAAAATATAAAAAGATTAAAGGGTCTAAAGTTAAGAGCGGAAGTATGTTCGATATAACGGAAATATTTTCGGCTGTTACGGATGAGGAGTTTAACGATGCCGATGAGGTGGAATTGATGTCGCTGGAGAGTGAATTCAGCTCTCTGCCCGCAAATGAGCAGAGTGATATTTTGCAAAAAATTAAAAATTTGTGAAGGATGGTTTACTTTTTTACTTGATTAAAAAGTAACAAAAAAAATCAAGCGCTGTTGTAATTTGAGCTAAATTTACTACATACAGCTAAAAAAGCAAAACTCGTGCAAGAACGGCACTCAGACAGTTGCTTTTTTTTAACGCCGTATTCCGTAAATTTTTTACGCTCAAATTACAAAGGCGCAATTTAAAATATACGAAATAAGTCTGAAGGCGCAGAAAGAGAAAATTGAATAAAAAACAAAAAAATAAATAATATGTTTAAAAGATTGTTAATTGCGGGGGCGGTTGTGATGTTTTTTATCACCGCCGTGAATGCTTATTCACAGCACGATTCATTGAAGAGGAATGACGGGAAGAAATTTAAGAAGGCGGTGAAAGAGAAATTCATGGAGAAACTTTCTATTGATGAGCCGACGGCGGATAAATATCTGGAGATGTACAGTGCCCATAGGAAAAGTATTTCAGATTTACATAAAAGACATTCGGATTTACTGAAAAGCCTGGAAGAAAATAGTGACAGTCCGGATTTGAGCACGAAGCTGGACGAAATCGCCAATATTGATATGATGATTGCGCAAAAGAAACTGGATTTTTATGAAAGTTCGAAGAAAATCCTCACACCGAAACAGATTGTTCAGTCGCTGCAGTTTCAAAAAGAACTCGGCAAATTTGTAAAGAAAGAGATGCATTGGAAGTGATAAAGTGTTAAGTGTTAAGTGTTAAATGACGAAGTGTTAAGTGGCAATTTATATTGATATTGAAAGTTTAATTGTTTAGTTTAAGGGTTTATTAATTTTACGTGATAATGTACAATAATTTACCCGATAATATAAGTTTACCAGCCCTGGAAACGGAATTGCTTAGCTATTGGGCTATTGACAAAACGTTTGAAAAGAGCGTAAATTCACGTAATCCTGCGAAACATTACACTTTCTACGAAGGTCCCCCTACGGCGAACGGTCTTCCCGGTATTCACCACGTTATTTCACGAACGGTAAAGGATGTTATATGCCGCTACAAAACCATGCAGGGATACCGCGTCAACAGGAAAGCGGGATGGGATACTCACGGTCTGCCGGTGGAAGTGGAAGTGGAAAAACAGCTCGGACTGAAATCGCGCGACGAGATTTACGATTTCGGCGCAAGCGAATTCAACGATGAATGCAGGAAGTCTATATTTAAATATCTTTCGCAGTGGGAAGAGCTGACGAAGAAGATGGCTTACTGGATTAACCTCGATGATGCATACGTTACTTTCCACAACGATTATATCGAATCGGTCTGGTGGGCGCTGAAGAGATTTTTTGACGAAGGTCTGATGTTTAAAGGTTTTAAGATACAACCGTTCTGCCCGATTTGCGAATCTCCTCTTTCGTCTCACGAAGTGGCGCAGGGATATATAGATTTAAAAGACCCGTCGGTTTATATTAAATTCAGGATAACTTCAAAAGGATTTGAAGAAACGGATTTCCTCGTCTGGACGACGACTCCCTGGACACTTATATCCAACGTGGCTCTGGCAGTAAACGCCGAAGCGGACTACGTGAAGATAAAAACCGTGAATGACGAGAATTTTATTCTCGCCGAAGCACGATTAGCCGCGGTGAAGGATGAATACGAAATTACCGGCAGGTATAAAGGACAGGAACTTGAGAATCTCGAATACGACAGCTTATTTAAATTTTTCGATACGGAAAAGAGGGCTTTTTACGTTACGCTCGGCGATTTTGTGACGATGGAAGACGGTACGGGTATAGTCCACATTGCGCCCGCATTCGGAGAAGATGATTACAATATCGGTTTAAAATACGATTTACCGCTGTTACAAGCCGTCGGCAGGAACGGACTTTTTAAAGAGGAAGTGAAGAAATACGCGGGACGCAACTTTAAGGAAGCGGACGGCGATATTATACTGGAACTTAAAGCAAGAAAGCGCCTTTATAAGAAGGAGGTGTTCACGCACTCATATCCGCACTGCTGGAGACATAAGGTGCCGCTGATGTATTATGCGACGG
>JAPLFI010000291.1 GCA_026390755.1 Ignavibacteriota bacterium | reverse complement strand
TAGTGTCGTGATCTCTTGCTCTAATCTTTTATTCAAAAAAAGTCTTTTAATTCGTGACAATTAGTGTCGTGATCTCTTGCTCTAATCTTTTATTCAAAAAAAGTCTTTTAATTCGTGACAATTAGTGTTAATTCGTGTCGTACCCTCTTTTATTTTTGTGCCGCAAATATTCTCTGCCAGCGCTCCCATGAAAACTCAATTATCTTTTGTATAAGTGTTTCATAACTCCATCCGTATGCCTTGCCGCTGCGCGTAAAACCCGTGTCTTCGTCAACATCGGAAGAAATATCGGGATTCGGATTGAGTTCAAGCACATAAGGAATGTTATCTTTTACTCTGAAGTCAACCCGCGCGTAATCGGATGCGCCAATCAGATGATAGACGCGCCTCGCAGTGTTCCTGATAAGTTCTTCAAGTTCCGGCGAGAGGTTCTTTGCGGGACAAACTGCCTTTGTTCCCGAGAACTCAACCGTATTATACATCCACTTGCTGTTATAGCTTACAATTTTAGGTAAATCATCCGGCAATGCGGAAAAATCAATTTCCGAAATTGGGAATACAATCAATTCCTTTTCATCGTTTATCGCATTACCGGCAACACTTACGTTAATTTCCCTGCCGTCAATGAATTGCTCAACGAGCGCAGGCTGTTTATACTTATCAAGTACGTGTTCAATTCTTTTTTTCAGTCCGGCTTCGTCATTTACTATTGATTCGTTCTCAATGCCAATGCTTGCGTCTTCCCGTGAAGGTTTTACTATCAAAGGGTAGCTGTCTTTAACTTTTGCATAACCCTGCGCGGATAATTTTGAAGGATTATCCGAAATAAAATGAAGCGAAGTCGGAATACCGTGATAATTCAGTATTTCTTTAACCCTTGCCTTATTCAGAGCGAGTCCTAACGTGAAGGCGCGCGAGCCCGTATAGGGAATCTTCAGTATTTCAAACAGCGAGGCGACATTCATTTCCTGTATCGGGTCGCCGTCGAGAGACTCGCACAGATTAAATATTATATCGGGACGGTTTTCGCGAAGCTCGTCAATCAGTTTATACGGGTCAAGCGCAACGGGGACAATCTTTGTTTCGTGACTGCTTCCGCTGAGCGCCCGCTGAACCGACTTCATCTCGTCAAGCACTCCGTATTCGCTCATGTCAATTTCTTCTTCCACCTTGTCTATATCGGTAACGCCGTCATCCCAGATTTTATCTTTAGTGTATTGCAGAGGATCGTTATATAATATGCTTACTTTCATTGTTTCGTTTCTCTTATCTCTTATTCTAATTTTTTTGTCATCCTGAACTCGTTTCAGGATCTCACTTAACACTTAACTTTTGTATCTTTTAACCGCTTCGTTCAAAACAGCGTTTATTACGGCGTTATAATCCATTCCCGCATGCCTCGCCGCTTTCGGATAGCAGGAATTATCCTTCGGGTCGGGAAGTATTCCCGGCAAAGGATTAATTTCAATAATATTCGGAACATTATTTTCGTCAAGACGAACGTCAATACGAGCCCAGTCTCTTATTCTGAGGGCGTTGAAAGTATCAACGCAGATTTTTTCTATCTGCTTGTAAATCTTATCGTCAACTTCAGCCGGACATTTGAATATATCAAGCTGGTTTTCACGTGTGTCAAAGAACCATTTAACTTCGTATGAATATATTGGGTTAAATTCCGCGGGGACAAGGTCGAGGTTTATTTCCACTATCGGCAGAACTTTCACGTCTCTTCCGTTTCCCAGCATGGCGACGGTAAACTCTTTTCCCGGTACATAATCTTCGATTATTGCCGGCTGTCCGTAGCATGAAGTAATTCTTTCAATCTCATCGTTGAGTTCTTTGAAATTGTTAGCAACAGATGAATTGTAAATCCCTTTCGAAGACCCTTCGTGAAGCGGTTTCGTGAACTTAGGATATTTGAAACCTTTATCCGTTTCCAATATACTGTCTGTTATAAAGAACTTCGAGTTTGGTATTCCGTAATAAGAAAGTATTTCTTTACAGCGCGACTTATCGTGACAGATACCCGTTGTTACGGAGTCGCTTCCCGTAAAAGGAATATTCAGCATCTCAAGTATTGAAGGTATCTGAGATTCGCGCGAAGCTCCGTAAAATCCTTCCGCTACATTAAAAACAAATTCAGGTTTTGTGTTAGTTAGATTAAAGTAAGCGTTCTCGTCAGCTTCTATTAAAATTATTTTGTGTCCGTTTGATTCAAGCGCGTACCTTACAGCATCAATTGTTTCCGTCGAATCCCATTCCGCATAAGTGTCGTCTATTCTCTCCGGATAATTTTTAACAAGGTCGCTGTTTATGTATTTTATTGCATTCGCCGCCGCCGCCGACTGGCTTGCTTCTGCGGGCGTTTCTTTTTTTACGTTATATGTCAGTGCTAACTTCAAAAAAAATATGTAAAATTTGTTTTTAAATTTTATTCAATATAACATTATAGCTGTAATTGTCAATAAGAAAACATGAAAACGAAAAATAAATATAAATATTTTTGAAATATTTTTTATTTACGCGCAGGATTTTATTTTTTGCGGCTCTTAATGTTCTTTATGTTTGTGTGTTAAAAGGTCTAATCTTTTGTTCTAATCATTTATTCTCAAAACCGCTCTTATCTTTTTTTCGTGTCTTTCGTGCTCTTCGTGTCTTTCGTGTTATATGTTCTTTTCTTTAATATGGAATTAAAAGTAATTTTTATATTAATTATATTAGAGCAGAAAAAATTAAATAATCCGATATATATGGAAACAAAAACTCTTAAGGCTGATTATGCTTACCGGGAAATATCCGGACAGCCGTCAACAGATCGTATCCGCAGTATGCGGAACAGGTACTTATCAGAGCCGTTATTTATTGATACGG
>JAPLFI010000168.1 GCA_026390755.1 Ignavibacteriota bacterium | reverse complement strand
AAAGTATCAAACTTTATTGAATCGAAAGGGATAGTCCTCGGAATAATTATGATATTCCTATGGGGGCTGGCGCTTAACCTTACTCCCTGCATTTATCCTCTGATTCCGATTACAATAAGTTATTTCGGCGCGCAGGCAAGCGGCTCAAAGCTTAAGGGAGTTGTGATGGGACTTTTTTATGCATTCGGTATGGCAGTTACATATTCCTTACTCGGATTATTCGCGGCTTTGACGGGAAGTATTCTCGGTACTGCGCTTCAGAATCCGATAGTAATTATAGGTATAGCCCTGATTTTTATCGCGCTTGCGGCTTCGATGTTCGGTCTGTGGGAAATAAGGGTACCTCAGAAACTCGCCCTTGCGGGGAATCAGAACCGCTCAGGCTTCGTAGGCTCTTTCCTTATGGGTTTGCTCGTGGGCTTTATAGCCGCGCCGTGCATAGGTCCTATTGTCCTCAGCCTGCTGGTTTACGTCGGCAAGCTCGGTAACCCGTTCATGGGTTTTGTTTTATTCTTTATTCTCTCTATGGGGCTCGGCGTTCCGTATATTTTCCTCGCGGCTTTCTCAAGCTCCATCAATAAACTTCCGCGCTCAGGAGAGTGGATGATAGGCGTGAAGATAATATTCGGATTCGTGCTTGTGATAATGGCAATTAACACTCTTGAACCCGTGATTCCGGCTCCGGTATTTTCGATTCTCTATCCGGCTTCGATGCTTTTCGCGGGAATATATTTGCTGATAGTTGATAAAAAAGGGCTTAATGCTCCCGTTTACACAAAAATAAAATTCGGACTCGCAATTATCGGAATAATATTCGGCACATGGATTTTAAAACCGGAAAATAAGGGTGAGGAAGTGCATTTCAATAATGCTCCGTCAGTTCAGGCAATTGACAATTCGGTTAAAACAGGCGGCAAACCGATTATGATAGATTTTTATGCAGACTGGTGCGCACAGTGCAAGGAACTTGATAAATTTACTTATACCGATAAGAATGTAGTTGAACTTTCGAAATCATTTAACAATATTAAGGTTGACCTGACAAACAGTATTCCGGGTATGGAAGAAAAGTTCGGAATAAAAGGGCTGCCCGTGGTTATCTTTATGAAACCGAACGGAGAAGAAATCAAAGAACTCAGGGTTACCGGATTCCTCCAGCCCGCGGAATTCGAAAAAAGAATGAAAATATTACTTGAATCAAAATAAATTAATGTTAAAAAAAATATTTCCAATAGTACTCGCAATATTATTCATCGCTTCGGCGGTGCAGGTTCAGGCGCAGGGTTTAAACGAAAAATTTTCTTTAGGCAGTTTTAAATCGAAAAAACTGAATGAAGACCTTCTGCAAAGGAGTGTACCTGTTCTTAAGACTCACTTTGCACCCGCGGCAACAAAGAAAAATTCCGCTGTTTCACTTCTGTTATCATTCGTCCTTCCGGGCGCAGGACACTTTTACGCTGACAGGATGGACGTCGGCGGATACTTCCTCGGAGCGGAAGCCGCTTTATGGCTCGGTTACGGCGGCTTTACGTATTACGCGAATAGTTTACAGAGTGATTCAAGGAGCTTTGCTTCCGTACACTCAGGTTTGGATAAAAACGGCAAGCCGGATGATTATTTTTCAAATGTCGGGAATTATATGTCTGTCTATGATTATAATAACGAGAAACTCTCGCGCGGTGAATACGACTTGCTTTATGATGTCGGGAGTTATTACTGGAACTGGGACTCTCAATCGAATCAGGGAGAATTTGAATCGCAAAGAAGAAAAAGTGAAAGAACTTACAATAACAGAGTAATATTCGTAACAGGACTGATTGTTAACAGAATAGTGAGCGGAATCAGCGCCCTCGTGCTGACAAACCGCGGAAACAGCAAGATAACTTCGGGACTCAGAATTAATACATCATTCACCGGTACGCCCGATAACCATATAGACGGTATTCAGCTTAATTTCTCGAAGTCGTTTTAAGTCCGTATCCCGGGAATGCAGAAATACAGATTATTGATTGAATATGACGGCACTGACTTTTGCGGATGGCAAAGCCAGAAGGGCAACAGACAGTCAATACAGGAAACTATTGAAAAAGCGCTGAAACAGATTTTGCGTGTTGATATTCCCGTAACAGGCGCAGGACGAACAGATGCCGGCGTTCATGCTTACGGTCAGGTTGCGCATTTTAAAACTCCGCAGATATTTACCGCAAAGAACCTTCTGTACTCACTCAATGCGATACTGCCGCGCTCTGTTACGATTAAACGAATTGATAAAGCGAAAGAAGAATTTCACGCCCGCTATTCGGCAGTGAGACGCGAATATATATATAAGATGTCATTCAACAGACGCTCGATTGAAAGGCAGTATTTTTATAAGTTGAATTACGAACTTGACTTTGCTTTAATAAATGAATTTATTAAAGTTTTGCGGGGTTATAATAGTTTTAAATCCCTTTGCAAGAATGCAGGCGATAAGCACGAATTTAAATGCGACCTGATTGTGCTGGAGTATAAGAAATGCATAAGCAGGAATGAATTAATATTCAGAATAGAGGCAAACAGATTCCTGCATTCAATGGTGCGCGCAGTACTTGGATGCCTGCTTGACATCGGCAGAGGCATACTCGGATTTGAAGAGACCAAACAACAATTTTTAAAAGGAGAAAAAATCAAGACAACTTTTTTACCGGCTAATGCCTTATTCTTAAATAAAATTTATTACAGATGAGTTTATTAAAAATATCCAACGCATTTTTACTTCTCGTCTTCGCATTTTCGACAGCGAAAGCGCAGTACGATTTTTCTCTTTCTTCGGTATCACAGCAGAAAGAGAACGCTAAACTTGAGCTTAGCAATAAGCTGGTGTCAGGGGAAACAACTTTAGGAAAAATGACGTTTACAGATGAGAAGAAAAGTTCTGCGCTTGCAGGTGTATTATCGGCAGTAGTACCCGGCGCAGGACAGTTTTACGCTAAGAGTTTTGTGAAAAGTGCGGTTTTCTTAGGAATCGAAGCAGGTTTGTGGGTTGTTTATGCTGTATTCCAGGGTAAAGGGAACGACCAGACTACTTTCTATCAGAATTACGCTAATACAAACTGGGACGTGCGCAGATATGCGCAGTGGCTTGTTGACCAGAATTTTTCTGGTTCCAGCGGTATTAATCCGAATAATCCCGACCTCAATGCATTGAGACTTTCAATCAATAACTGTGAATCACAGAATTTTTCACATACACTGCCGCCCTACGGAGATCAGCAGTACTATGAAGTCATAGGGAAATACCAGAATTATGTTACAGGATGGCAGGAAGCTATCGGACAGCCTATTACAAAAAACAATTACGGCACCTGGAAGCTCAATCAGGTTGATTATTATATGACTGAAAGACAGCAGGCAAATACGTACTATAACGTCGGCACATACTCTCTGATAGCAGTTATGGCAAACCATATAGTAAGCGCGATTGACGCCGTGATTACTGTAAATTCAAAGAATGAAAAGCTACGTTTGAAAGGAAGCGTAAGTTTTGAACCAATTTATTCATTCAGGCAGGACAGGACTATAGTTACTCCGTTCGCTCACTTATCAGTAAATTTTTAAATCAGCATTCATGCGTAAACCAGTTCCGCGATCTGAACTGAGAGGAAGCTGATTTTATTTCGGATAAATCTTCCTTTTTAAAGAAACCGTATAACACTGCTCCGCTGCCGCTCATTGAGGCAAACACGGCACCCTGTTCATACAGTTCCTCCTTTGCCCGGGCTAATTCAGGATACCTTATGAAAACGGTTTTCTCGAAATCATTGGAAAAATTATCAGGTTTTGATATGTCAAAATTCTCCGTCGTTCCAAGAACGGATACAGGACCATTATAATCCTCACCGGGTTTCAGTCCCAGACTTTCGTAAGCCCACTTTGTTGAAACATGCTGGTTAGGATTCACAAGAAGAATATTAAAATCCGGCAGGAAATCTTTAAGAATTCTCATATTCTCACCTCTGCCTGAGGCAAAACAGGGTTTCTGAATCAGGAAAAACGGCACATCACTGCCGACTGCAAGCGCCGTACCAAGAATTTTTTTCCGGTCGGTTTTAATGTCAATCTTAAAATAATTAATGAGATGCTTCAGAACTGCACCCGCATCCGAGCTCCCGCCGCCGAGCCCGCCGCCGACGGGTATATTTTTAGTAATCAGTATTTCTATTTTGAAAAACTCCCGTATAGAAAAACTTCTGAAGAATAGTTCTATGGCTTTAACACATGTGTTGTTCCTGTTAACGGGCACAGTTCTTTTTAAAGATTTTATTATTATCGAATTAAAATCTTTTTGAGAAGGAGTGAGCCTGATGTCAATTTCATCATAAAGTTTAACCGGACAGAATATTGTTTCTATGTTGTGAAACCCGTCATCTCTTCTGCCGATTATCTTTAATCCTATGTTTATTTTTGCGGGCGTTTTTAAAATCATCTCGTGTTATAATAAAATTCCTTAATTAAAAAGGTCTTGCTCATATACAACTAAAATATTTAACAAAACCTTTGGAAATAAAGTTGGAAATAAAGTTGGAAATAAAGTTGGAAATAAAGTTGGAAATAAAGTTATAAAGCCCAACGCACGAGGAGTGACCCCCAGGTGAAACCCGCACCGAAACTCGATAGTACGAGATAGTCTCCTTTTTTAATTTTCCCTTCCTGCGCGTATTCGGATATGCATGACGGAATCGTGCCCGATGTCGTATTTCCGTATTTGTGTATATTAACCATTACTTTATCCATCTTAACACCTATTCTGTCTGCAGTTGCCGACAGAATGCGCAGATTAGCCTGATGCGGAACGAGATAAGCCACCTGCTGAGCTGAAATATTATTTCGTTCCATAATTTCGAGCGATACGTCAGCCATACCTTTAACAGCTTCTTTAAAAACAGACTGACCGGCCTGATGCACAAAGTGCATGCCCTTTTCAACTGTTTCATACGTGGCAGGATGCAGGCTTCCGCCGCCCGGCTGATACAGAAATTTCTCTCCGCTTCCGTCAATATGCATGATGTAATCAAGCACTCCGGTTGACCTGTCTTCGGTAGGTTCAAGCAGAACTGCCGCCGCGCCGTCACCGAACAGAACGCAGGTATTCCTGTCCTGCATATTAACAATCGAAGACATCTTATCGGCGCCTATCACAAGAACTTTTTTATGAACACCGTTTTCAATAAACTGCGCGCCCGTCATAAGCCCGAATATAAAACCGGAGCATGCGGCGGATAAATCGAAACCCCAGCAATTCTTCGCGCCGATTATATTCTGCACGCGACAGGCAGTTGACGGATAAAACATATCCGGAGTAACCGTACAAACGATTATAAGTTCAATATCATCAGCGCTTATTCCGCGCTGATTAATTACTTTTTCTGCCGCTTTTGCCGCCATAAACGAAGTCGGCTGGTCAGGCTCGGCAAACCGCCTTTCCGAAATTCCCGTCCTTGTTTTTATCCAAATGCATTAAAGTGACCTTTGTGACTCATTTTTTCCTATTCCTTTTTTCCTGATTCCTCTGAAATTTCGTCTGATTGACCCGTATCCGAAGCTCTGACTGCCGACTCAAAAATAAATTCGTCGGATCCTTTCTTCATCTTTATACGGACTTTCATATTTTCTTTAACATTTCCTTTTAATATTTCTTCACTTAAAGGGTCTTCCACGTATCTCTGTATAGTCCTTCTTAAAGGACGCGCGCCGTAATTTATGTCAAATCCTTTATCAGCAAGGAATTCCTTTACAGGTTTTGATATTTCAATTGTTATATTCTGATTTTTCAGCCTTATTAAAAGTTTTTCAACCGTAATATCAACAATTTTGAGTATGCCGTCCCTGTCAAGCTGATGAAATACGATAAAGTCATCTATTCTGTTTAAAAACTCCGGCGAAAAAACTTTTTTCATGGCTTCATCTATCTGGGATTTCATTTTATCATATTTAGTCGAGTCTTTCGATTCACCAAAACCGAGAACTTTATCCATTTTAATATCGCGTGATCCGATATTAGACGTCATTATCAGTATTGTATTCTTAAAGTCAACTTTTCTGCCCATTCCGTCCGTCAGACGCCCGTCATCAAGCACCTGAAGAAGCACGTTAAAAGTATCAGGATGCGCTTTTTCCACTTCATCCAGCAAAACAACGCTGTATGGTTTACGTCTCACTTTTTCCGTAAGCTGTCCGCCTTCTTCATATCCCACATATCCCGGAGGCGCTCCGACAAGTCTTGATACGTTAAACTTTTCCTGATACTCGGACATATCAACGCGTATTAAAGCATCCTCGGAATCGAAAAGAAATTTAGCAAGTTGTTTTGCAAGTTCCGTTTTCCCCACTCCGGTCGGACCGAGAAATATAAATGAGCCGATGGGACGGTTCGGGTCTTTTAATCCCGCTCGCGCGCGGCGAATTGATTTAGATATCTTCTCAATTGCTTCATCCTGTCCTATTATCTGCTTCTTAAGCTCTTCTTCCATCCTAACAAGCCTTGAAGTTTCGGCTTCGGCAATCTTGTTAACTGGAATTCCCGTCATCATTGCCACAACATCGGCAACACTCTGCTCTGATACTTCGAAAAATTTATTCTGCGCTTCCAGTTCCCAGTCAAACTTCGCCTGCTCAAGCTCGTTAAGAAGTTTCTTTTCTTTATCACGCAGTTTCGCAGCCTCTTCGTAATTCTGGGCTTTGACAACGCTGATTTTTTCAAGTCTGACATTTTCCACGTCAGTTTCAAGCTTCGCGATATCCTCGGGCACTACGATATGCGCAAGGTGAACGCGTGATCCGGCTTCGTCAAGGACGTCAATCGCTTTATCGGGCAGGAAACGGTCGGTTATATACCTGTCGCTCAGACGCACCGCTTCTTCGATGGCTTTATCAACGTATCGTACCGAATGATGCTCTTCATATTTGCTTTTGATGTTATGCAATATTTGTATCGTTTCATCAACCGTAGTCGGCTCAACCATAATTTTCTGGAAGCGCCTGTCCAGTGCGCCGTCTTTTTCTATAAACTGCCTGTATTCATTAAGAGTCGTAGCGCCTATACACTGAAGCTCGCCGCGTGAAAGAGCCGGTTTAAAAATATTCGAAGCGTCAAGCGAACCGCTCGCTCCTCCCGCTCCGACTATCGTGTGCAGCTCGTCAACGAATAATATTACATCCTTTGTCTTTTCCAGTTCGTTCATAACAGCTTTCATACGCTCTTCGAACTGTCCGCGGTATTTAGTACCGGCAACAAGCGCCGCGAGATCAAGCGTTACAACACGTTTATTGTGAAGGACACGCGAAACGTTTTTCTTTATAATACGTATAGCAAGCCCTTCTGCGATAGCTGTTTTTCCCACACCCGGCTCGCCGATAAGAACGGGATTGTTCTTTTTACGGCGGCTCAGCACCTGCGCTACCCGCTCGATTTCTTTTTCGCGCCCTATAACGGGATCAAGCTTGTCTTCCATAGCAAGTTTCGTAAGGTCTCGTCCGAAATTATCAAGAACGGGAGTCTTCGATTTATCCCCTTTCTTATCCTGCTGTTTCGACTTCTCCGGCGAGCCAATTCCGCCTCCTGCTCCCGGCTTGCCTGTGAGTATATTCACAAGCTCTGTCTTGACAGCGTCATAAGTCACATTCTGCTGATGAAGAATCTGCGCGGCAAGATTGTCGTCTTCGCGAAGTATTGAAAGTAAAAGATGTTCCGTACCGATAATATCAGATTTAAAAAGTTTCGCTTCGAGGTATGTAATTTTCAATACTTTTTCCGCCTGTTTCGTAAGCGGGATATTACCAACCGTAAGCGTGCCGCCCGAGTGCCTGATGGTATCCTCAACCGCCTTTTTCAGAAGTGCCGGTTCAACTCCGAGATTCCTGAATATATTGACGGCAAGCCCTTCACCCTCGCGGACTATTCCGAGGAGAAGATGTTCTGTTCCGATATAATCATGCCCGAGCCTTATTGCCTCTTCTCTGCTTAACCTTATAACTTCCTGTACTCTCTGAGAAAAATTACTGTCCATATTGTTTTAAATTAATTCTTTGCGCAATATATTTTCCAAAATTTTTGATGTAAACTCTTTTTTAGTCTTTAAATTTTAAATATTTGCCGTACCATTTTCTGCGTTTCTCCGATACAAATTGTTTATGTCTGCTTAAATAATGGTCTCCGTCTTCAATTATTTCAATCTCGTATTTTGCCGAAGCAGACACTGAATTAAGCTGTTCATACAGCTCCAGCGAATCTTCAAAAGAAACTTTATCATCAGCAGTTCCGTGCATCATCAGTAATGAAGTTGAAGTATTAATATCCCTGAAAATATCAACGGCAGAGCGTTTTCGAATTTCTTTTTCACGGTCAAAACCACTCTTTTCGGGAAAAAGTTCTTCGAATTTTTTATCTAAATAATTATTTATTAAAAAATTACGTTTAAGATTCGCAAGCCCTGCAACGGTTATCGCGCACTTAACCTTATCAGTTTTTGTGAGCGCAAGATAAGTCATCATTCCTCCCCTGCTCCATCCTTCCATTCCGATGTTTATTCCGTCGGAATCTTTAATTCCCGAAGCAAGATTCATGAGGTTTATAACATCGTTCACATCCGCACCGCCGAATTCATCCGCATCACGGTACATTGATGCCGCGACAATATATCCCCATGATGCTATTTCACCGAGAATTCCGAAAGCCAGAAAATCATCAAGTAATCCGTTTTTTTCATCCCCTCCGCGGTTCCAGATTATCAGAGGAAGTTTACCCGTTATATTTACCGGTTTGGCAATGTAACCCTTTACCGGAATACCCTCTGAATTATACACAATCCGGTTTAGTTCAATACCATCGGCAACTGCTTCACCCCAGCCCTTTAATACCATTCGGTGTTTTGTATCTTTAAGTTTAACTTCTGATATTTCGTCAAATATTTTCAAAGAACTAATTGATTTTAAATGAATTTACGAAATTTACATAAAAATTGGCATTTTTATAAGTCAGTAATTTTTCGTACACGGGTGAGAATTTATAAAAAAAGCCCCTGTTAATTCAATAACAGGGGCTGTAATAAAACATTTTTTACTATATGTTACATCTTACATCTTACATCTTACTTGATAAGCATCATTCTCTTGATATCCGTGAAGTCCGCTGACTGCAAACGATAGAAATAAACACCGCTTGAGAGTTCAGCACCGTTGAAGTCAACCGCGTAATTACCCGGTGTCTTCACTTCACTCACGAGTGTGCGAACTTCGCGTCCGAGTACATCGTAAATCTTTAATGTTACGAGTCCCTGTTTCGGAATTGCGAAGTTAATCTTTGTTACGGGATTAAACGGATTCGGATAGTTCTGCGACAGTGAATATACCGACGGTATTGCAGGATTGTTATTACCTGCCGTTGTCGGTCCCGGATTAAAGACAAATCTCGTATTTGCCCTGCCGGGAGGATTTGCCGTTGATGTCCATGTCGTAGTAGCACAGCCGTCACCGGGTTCTGTTAAATCATTGTATTTTCCATAGAACATTCCCGTAGCCGGTGTCGAATTTACATTTGAATAATTAGTGTACCCTTAGTTATTATAACATACTTCGACTAAAAGATTGCTTCCCGACGAATAATAAAACGGACTTGCCAGTGTAATCATCTGCCACCCCGTTCCGGGAACTGTATAAGAAGTGGGTGCGAAAGCAGTATTCCAGCCTGTTGTAACAAATCCTGTCATCGTTGATAATGATGTGTTTTGCATTGAAACTTTGAATGCGTTCATCGCACCCGGGTCTGCATTTATTACATCAAATCCAATCTGTGCTACGTATCCTGAGGGTAAATTTAATTCGCTTGCAAGATACAAATACTGAGTTCTGCCGTCTTTCCAGTATGTGGTGAACGGATAGTTGCTCAATGTAGTTCCTGTTCCGA
>JAPLFI010000347.1 GCA_026390755.1 Ignavibacteriota bacterium | reverse complement strand
GAAGCACCACATATTAAAAGAACAACAAACGGAGGTACAAGCTGGACTGATACGACGTTTGGTCCAGGAATTACATCATTAAGACTTGAAAAATTAATTGGCAGTACGTCGGCTGTTGCATATTATGCAGGCAAAATTTTGAAAACAACAAATCTCGGTTTCACATGGAATACGATAAATCAAAATAATCCTGTTACCTTATCCGGCATGTTTGTACTGGATGAGAATAACTTTTTTGGGGCGGATAATAATTCCTTTTATATAAGTTCAAACGGCGGAGTTAACTGGGTGCAAAAATCATTCCCTGAATTTATACCTCCTAATTCAAGTAAAAGGATGGCTTTTTTAAATCCGACAACAGGTTATATAATGAGTTATATTAATAGAATATTTTACACTACGAATGCCGGTGATAACTGGACTGCAATTACGGACAGAATGGGAGGCGGATCTCCGGCAACATGGCTTAAAGACTATTCTTTCATAAATGATAATACGGGATTTGTGTGCGGTTATAACAGTACGATTTTAAAAACAACGGACACGGGAAATACGTGGTCTTACAAGGTTTCTCCTTTTACATCTCACATCACTGGTATTTGTTTTATAAACGCAAATACCGGTTTTGCATGCGGTGGTATTTCCGGGTGTCAATATATTGCTAAAACTACAAATACAGGAGAGAACTGGAATATAATTGACAGCATCGGTTATAATTCTTTAAATAAAATAAGATTCTTTAACGCTTCAACGGGAATTTGCACCGAAAGCTACGGAAAAATATTTCGTACAACGGACGGCGGAGATAACTGGGCTGTATTCCAATCAACACTGACTTACGGAATATTCGGAGTGTTTATAACAAATTCAAGCACCGGTTTCATAGCAGGCGGTTTGTCAAATGCAGAGAAAAAAATCTTTAAAACAACCGATGCAGGCGCAACGTGGTTTGAAGTATTCGGCGGGAGCGGAATATATACAGGGTTTTATAGTTTAGAGTTTGTAAATTCAAGCACGGGATATTGTGCCGGATATGAACTTTTAAAAACTACGAACAGCGGCGCTAACTGGTTTAAGATAAATGCACCTACCAGCAGTTTTTGTACAAACATAGAAGTTATAAATGATAATACAATGTATATTACATCTTTGGGTACGGTTTATAAATCGACAAACGCATGAAACAGCTGGGGTACTCTCAACATACCGACGAATGAAAGAATAGAATTTGCAAAATTTTTCACCAGCAATACGGGAATAATTGCTGGTGATAATGGTATCATATTAAAAACCACAAACGGAGGGGGAAATTTTGTCAGTAATATTAATATTAACTCATTAAATCTGCCGGCGTTATATTCATTATCTCAAAATTATCCTAATCCGTTTAATCCGGTGACGAGGATAAGATATGATTTACCGCGTTCCGGGAGTGTGAGGCTGGCGGTGTATGACGTTATGGGGCGGGAGGTTGAAATGCTTGTGAATGAAAGGCAGGCGGCGGGGAGTTATGAGGCGGTTTGGGATGGGACACGGTTTGCAAGCGGAGTGTATTTTTACAGGCTGACGGCGGAGGGGTTTAATGAGACGAGGAAGATGATATTAATTCGATAAATTTTATATTATGAAAAAAATAATTATAGTTTTTATCGTCGCACTTATCTTATTAGCAGGTGTAACAGCAAATGCGCAGTGGGTACAGACGAGTGGACCAGGAGGCGGAGCAATTCAATGCACGGCAGGTACGGAGACAAATATTTATGCAGGGACTTATGAGGGTGGTGTATTCAGGAAATCTGATAACGGATGGTATCCTGTAAATAATGGTTTATCAAATTTACATATTTCATCCCTCGCGGTATCCGGCACAAATTTATATGCAGGGACTATGGGTTCCGGTATATTTTTAAGTACTAATAATGGTGACTCATGGGTAAATATTGGTTTAAATAATAATACTGTCAGATGTATTGCAGTCATTGGCTCAACTATCTTTGCAGGCGGAGGCGGCGTTTTCCGGACTTCGGATAATGGTAATAACTGGATTGAAGTAAATACTGGTTTAACAAATCTCTTGATACAATGTTTTGCCGTTTCAGGTTCATATCTGTTTGCAGGGACAAATGGAGGCAGTATTTTTTTAAGCACTAATTACGGAAACTCATGGAATCCTGCAAGTAACGGTGTGACTGATATTACAATCTGGTCGTTTATGGTCAGAGATGGAAATATTTTTGCCGGTACTCATTCTCAAGGTGTTTTTAAAACTACAAATAACGGTGCTTTATGGATACCCATAAATAATGGATTACCCGTTTCAATAGTGTTAGCTCTTAATTATTCAGGAGGGAATATCTATGCAGGCACTCATTCACATGGGATTTTCAAAAGTACTGACACCGGAGAATCATGGAATAGCGTAAGCATTGGCTTAACTGATCTTTATATCTCATCTTTATATTCTTCAGGTCAAAATATTTTTGCCGGAACGGGAAGAGACGGAATGTTTTATTCCGATAACAATGGATCAAACTGGAATGCAATAAATAACGGATTAGGTTCATTGTATGTAATAACTCTTGCTGTATCGGGAACAAATTTGTTTGCCGGTACTTATATGAAAGGAGTTTATAAAAGTACAAACTATGGCAATTCCTGGTATCAGGCCGGTAATAATTTATCGGATCTTGAGATTTTATCTCTCGCAGTCAGAGAAAATATTTTATATGCAGGAACATGGAACGGAGTTTACGCAAGCACGGACAACGGGAACAATTGGTCAACGTCCGGGCTATCAAATCAAACTATATTTTCACTGGTTGTTTCCGGAACAAATTTATATGCCGGAACACGTACGGGCGGAATATTTTTAAGTCCATATACCGGCAGTAACTGGATTTCATTTGGTTTGAACCAAATTGTTCATTCTCTTGTTGTTTCGGGTTCTAAATTATTTGCGGGAACTGAAAGCAATGGTGTGTTTTTGACAACTAATAACGGTGTAATTTGGAGTTCTGCAGGTCTTGATGGCAATACCGTTAATTCTCTTTTAGTTTCCGGTGAAAATTTGTTTGCGGCAACTAATCACGGAGTTTATTTAAGTACAAATAACTCATTAACATGGGCTCAAATAAATAACGGATTAACAAATCAGGATATTTGGACACTCGCAATATCAGGAGTTAATATATTTGCGGGAAGTAACGGAAGCGGAGTATTTTTAAGTACAAATTCCGGAAATAACTGGAATAGTATTAATCAGGGTTTCCAAAATACTCCGTCTGTCAGTTCAATACTAATTGCGAATAATTATTTATTCGCAGGAACTTACTACCAATCGGTTTGGAAACGTCCACTTTCGGATTTAACAGGAATTCATAACTTCAGCACGGAAACACCGGCAGGATATTCATTATCCGGTGACGAGGATACGATATGCATTGCCGCGTTCCGAGAGTGTGAGGCTGGGGGTGTATGACGTGATGGGTCGGGAGGGTGATATGCTGGTGAATGAGAGGCAAGCGGCGGGGAGTTATGAGGCGACGTTTGACGGGAGTGGGTTTGCGAGCGGGGTGTATTTTTACAGGCTGACAGCGGAGGGGTTTGGAGAGACAAAGCGGATGACATTAATCAAATAAATTAATTATATGATTATGAAAAAAATATTTTTTAAATTACTTATCATCATTTCTGTTTTTACTATTCTTAATTCTTCATTCCTAATTAATTGTTATGCACAGTCCGGGTGGTTCTATCAGCCGTTGCCTGTATCGGCACAAGTAAATGATTTAAAGTTCTTTGATGCGAATACGGGATTAGTGGCAATGTGGTCGCCCAATTTAATTTTCAGAACTACTAATGGCGGATACAATTGGACAACTGTTTATTCCACCGGCAGGCCTGCTTTCGAATTATGCCTGATTGACAGTATGGCTGTTTACGTAACTTCAACAACAAGCAGTGAGTACGGCATGATGTTACGTTCCTACAATCGCGGAGCCACATGGGACAGTTTACCCGTTGCTAATTCATGGACGGCGAACGGCATATCATTCGTGAACCGCGATACCGGCTGGGTGGGCGGTACAGCCGGAGGTGCGCCTTATCTCTGGAGGACAACAAACAAAGGAGTTAATTGGGTTGTACAGTCCGGCAATACGGGATTCGGGAGGGTTTTCTTCCTTAAAAACAAAGTAAACGGAGAATATATAGGCTGGGCTCAAAATTATGAGGAAGTTTGGAAGACAACAACCAGCGGCGTTAACTGGTTCCGTGTTATGGATGTGTCGGCAAATTGCAGTCAACTATATTTTATTGATGAAAATACGGGATTTGCGGCAACGGGAGATAACATGAAAAAAACAACTAACGGAGGATTAAACTGGAATGCATATTACATGCCGACGGGATATAATTTATTTAATAGAGCTAACAATAAATTCAAACTAATAAATAAAGACACTATCTACGGTGTTGGCGGAGTAAGAGATTTTGGTTTAACATTAGGAGGAATTATTTGGGTTTCTACTAACGGCGGAGTAAACTGGGGATTCCAACAGCCGGATACAAGTTTTCATAGAGGAGTATTTGGCGGAATTGATTTTGCCAATAATGACACAGGATTTTGTGATTTTATACGCACAAACAACGGCGGCGGACCGATAATATTCACGGAAATAAATACAAACATTACTGAAATGCCCGGTGTATTCAGGCTCGAACAAAACTATCCGAACCCTTTTAATTCATCAACAAGAATAGACTTCTCTGTTTCTGTTCCCTCATCCGTTACGATAATAGTGTCCGATATAACAGGCAAAGATATTTTAAGGATATTTGACAACGAGCATTTCAATGCAGGCAACTACTATGCGGCAATTGATATAAGTAAAATGAATTT
>JAPLFI010000458.1 GCA_026390755.1 Ignavibacteriota bacterium | reverse complement strand
TTATTACTTTGGTAAATGAAAAATTAAATGCAGGTACTTATGAAATCCCGTTTTCCATTAATCAATATACCAATTACCAATTTACAAGCGGAGTATATTTTTATAGAATAGAAGCCGGTGATTTTGTGACAACAAAGAAGATGATATTAATGGAATAGATTGGAGTATCAATTCAGGGAACCGCTGCGCGGTTGAGAACTTCAAGAATAAACAAAGAGCATAGTAGTGGTGAGGTTTCTGCGCAAGGTAGAATGCATGCATGGAGCGGAAGACGCGGGAAGAAAAGAAACATCCATGATTTAATAATCAATAGAAAATATTATATAATTGTCGTATTATATGGAAGGTAGTATTGTAAGTGTTAAGTGATTAAGTTTAGCGTTCAATGAACTTTTATCAAAAAATACGGAATTGGCAAATAAAAGAACACTCATACAACTTCTGATAAACGTAATGAATCAATGCGGCATTGCGGAAGATATTATTTTCACAAAAAATAACAATGACTATTCCGGAGTAAGCAGGTACAGTTTGCTGAATGCGGCTTTTTGTTTTAAAAACTTTTTTTCGGAATTAAAGCTTAAAGAAAAAAGTAATATTGCCGTTATTTCCGAGAACCGTACCGAATGGATAATTACTGATATGGCTTGTATGCTTTCTTCGAATATAAACGTGCCCGTCTATCCTTCCCTTAGTGCCGAGTCAGTAAAATACATACTTAATGACTGTAAAGCCGAGATATGCTTTGTATCGAATTCTATGCAGTTGGATAAGGTCTTATCGGTCAGCAAAGAACTCACTGACCTGAAATATATTATTTCATTTAACAGCACCGAAAAAAAAGCGGATAATGTTAAAATTATTTCATTCAGTTCGGTATTCTGCGATCGGAGGAAATTGTCACAAAGCAAACTTCTTGCATCGGTTGAAAATATTTCGGACGGAATTAACGAAGATGATTTACTTACCATAATTTATACGTCGGGAACAACTGGCATTCCGAAAGGTGTAATGCTTACGCATAAAAATCTTTATAGTAATCTTATTACTTTTCCCCCCATACTTGAGGTGACACATAAAGATGTTTTCCTCTCTTACCTGCCTTTTTCTCACATTTTTGAAAGGACTGCGGGATATTATCTCCCGTTCTTCTGCGGCGCGAAGATTTACTTTGCACAGAGTATAGACACTATTGGAATTCAGATGCTTGAAGTGAAACCGACCATTGTTATTACAGTACCGAGACTGCTCGATAAAATGTACAATAAACTTATGAAAAGCGCCGAGGATATGCCCCGCGGAATGCGGAAAAGGATGTTCTTCCGTGCTTTGGACGTGGCGAGATTTGACGGAAAAAATAAAAATACTCTTAAATGGAGAACGGCTGATAAATTCGTATTTTCTAAAATCAGGGAAAAAACAGGCGGAAGATTGAGGTTATTTGCCTCCGGCGGCGGAGCTTTAAATAAAAATATCGGCGAGTTCTTTGACGGAATCGGAATTAAAACGATTGAGGGATATGGCTTAACGGAAACATCACCCGTGATAAGTGTAAACCGTCCGGGCAGTATTAAATACGGAACCGTGGGGTTGCCTCTCGAGGGAGTAGAGGTTAAGATAGCTGAAGACGGAGAAATACTCGCTAAAGGCGATATTGTCATGAAAGGATATTTTAACTCTCCGGCGGAAACCGAAGAAGCAATTGTCAACGGCTGGTTCCACACGGGCGATATCGGGGAAATTGATAAAGAAGGATATCTGCGTATTACGGACAGGAAGAAATCTCTTTTTAAATCATCGGGCGGAAAGTATATTGCTCCGACGCATATAGAAGAGCTCGTATCCGATCTCCCTTATGTTGACCAGGTAATCGTAATCGGTAACGAAAGAATGTATGTCACAGCTTTGATAGTTCCGGATATAAACGAACTTAAACTGCTGGCAAGGAAATTGAATCTGAAAGCGGAATTTGAAACAGACCTCTTCACGAATCCTGAATTGCGCAAAAGAATTGAGAAGGATATTAATGAATCGCAAAAAAGCCTTTCGACTTACGAAAAAATCAGGAAGTTCTCTTTACTGCAGACGCCTTTCACGATTGAAGGCGGTGAACTGACTCCGACATTGAAAATAAAGCGAAAATTTGTTGAAGAGAAATACAAGCATTTAATTGAAAAAATGTATATTAAAATATAGATTGAATTTAATGTGAAGAATAAAACAATTATATTTGAATATGCTTGAAAGTTATATACCAATAATGCTCGTTCTGTCATTCGCGCTGATATTCGCAGTTGTAATGATAAATCTGTCCTCACTTCTGGGTCCCAGTAAGCCTGACAAGGAAAAACTTTCGACTTATGAAAGCGGTATGGAGCCTATCGGGACGGCGCGCGAGAGATTCTCCGTTAAATATTATATGGTAGCCGTGAGTTTCATACTTTTTGACCTCGAAGTGGTTTTCCTCTATCCCTGGGCGATTTCGTTTATAAACTTCCCGAAGGCTGAGATGGTTTATTCATTGATAGTAGCCCTGATATTCATATTTATACTTTTTGTAGGACTGATATATGAATACAAAAAAGGAGTACTGAAATGGGATTAGAAGAAAAACTCGGAACAGACGGATTTCTCACATCGAAAATTGACCATTTAATAAAATTCTGCCAGAAAAACGCTCTCTGGCCCATGCCAATGGGTATAAGTTGCTGTGCGATTGAAATGATGGCGACTGCCGGACCGCGGTTTGATATTTCGAGATTCGGCAGTGAAGTATTCAGGTTTTCTCCGAGACAGTCTGATGTGATGATAGTGGCGGGAACTACAACTTACAAAATGGCGAAAGTCGTGCGTAAGATATATGACCAGATGCCCGAGCCGAAATGGGTTATCGCTATGGGCGCCTGTACTTCAAGCGGCGGAATGTACAGAAGTTACTCTGTGGTACAGGGAATTGACCAGTTCCTGCCGGTTGATGTTTATGTTGCCGGATGTCCCCCGAGACCGGAAAATTTACTCCATGCCCTTATCGCACTTCAGGATAAAATACAGAGCACTAAATTTACACGTAAAAGTCTCGAAACACAACATTTAGCAGAACCACCAGACAAATAAAATTATTCCGAAAAAAAATTCTTTCGGAGAAAAAAATTTATTGACAATTCCAACAATTATGATTAGATTGTAGCAGGTAAAGGGAGGGGGTCCCTTTACTGTTTTCATAATAGTTGGATTATCCAAAAATAATCCATTAGGGGCAGCAACCGGGCGCCCGCCCGGTTGCTTTTTTTTTTGTCCCGGGTAAAATATTTTACTTGTCGAAAAAAAATCACTTTTTTGATTTATTTATTTTCCTTACTTTCAGTCAGGAGTTTTTCCTTAAAAAAATCAAAGAAAGGAAAGCATGAAAAAGATAATTTTTACAATTTTGGTTTTAGCTTTTATTGTCCCCACAATTTTCGCCCAAAGGATAATTGTGAATCAGGATTTTGAAACAACTGGATTTAATACCGACAGTTTACCGCCAAATTGGGTGAAGGAAAGCGTTGACCCTGAAAGCGGACCCGGCAAGCAGTGGGCTGTAAGGGATTCAGGTACTGGTTATGTTGGAACGAGTATTTATGTTATGGCAAAGGCACATGACAGCAGAAGAGCGCTGACAATTCCGTGGAGCGCAGGAAACCCAATCGCTGACGACTGGACTTTTACCGATACCTTTACTGTACAGACAGGCGATAGTTTAATTTTCTGGATGCTTATCGGAAGTCCCCCCGGAATGACTGCATATCTTGATACAATGCAGGTTTGGACGATGTATGACCAGTCAGCCGCTTTGGCACATACAAAACTGGCAACTTTTAAAAGTAATGACAGCGCCGGAGTTCCGCTTTCAAATAATACTTGGCAGATTTATAAATTGCCATTATCTGCATTTGCAAATCAAACTATATGCATCGGTTTCCGTTATTTTATGAATACGACCGTTGATGGCCTCTGGTGTAATATTGATGATGTGTTTATCGGTAATCGCGCAAGTGTCGGAATAAGTCAAATCGGCGCAAACATTCCGAAACATTTTGCTTTGAGCCAGAATTATCCGAATCCGTTTAATCCGACAACGAGGATAAAATTCGATGTCCCGAAAAATACTATTGTCAAACTTGGGATTTACAATAACCTCGGACAGCTTGTGAAAACTCTTCACGACGGTCAGACGAATGCGGGATATTACGAAGCCACTTTCGACGGAAGTACTTTATCAAGCGGAACGTATTATTATAAATTAACGTCACCTGATTTCACAGAAACAAAGAGAATGATCCTCGTGAAATAATCCGGTTATATCAATTTCCGGAAATACTGTTTTCGAAGATATTAAGGCAGTCTAATGAATTTTAGATTGCCTTTTTTTGTTATTTTAATTGATTACACGAATATATATTTTTTACTTTTTATACATACTTTAACACACTAACAGAATGACCGAAGACAGGTTTAACCTCGTTAAAGAAAAAATCAGTCAGTTTACACCGGAATATTACGATGTGAACGGAACACCTGGTATTATAACGACGCCCGGTAAAGTGTATGAGATTGCGAATATTCTGAAAAATGATATTGATTTATGCTTCGATTCTATGAGGGACGTCGTCGGAGTTGACAGGTTTATTAAAATAAACAGGTTTGAAGTTATTTACAATATTTATTCTATTAAATTTAAGGACAGAATATTCCTTAAAGTACTGTGCGATTCAAAGAAACCCGAAATGCCGACTTTAACTTCTGTATGGGCGTCGGCTGACTGGTATGAACGGGAAGCTTTTGATATGGTCGGTATTGATTTTACCGGGCATCCCGACCTGAGACGTATTTACATGCCGGAGGAATTTGAGTATTATCCGCTCCGGAAAGATTTTCCTCTGATGGGTATTCCGGGCTCGCTGTATTTACCGAAGAAATAGAAAATGAAAATAAAAAGAGTTTAATTATATATGCCGCATACAAGATTTCAGGATTTAAAAGAAAATAATCCCGACATTAAAAGAAGCAAAATTCTCTCTGCTCTCGAAACGGAGGATTTAAGTATTTCGTTTGATGACGCGCTCGAGAATGAAATGGT
>JAPLFI010000288.1 GCA_026390755.1 Ignavibacteriota bacterium | reverse complement strand
TCGGAGTTAATTGTTCAGGCGGTCAGATTCACGATGACGGCGTAGGTGAAAACGGATACGGATGGAATGCATCGGCAGGCGATCCAAGCGCTTTTTGTATGAAATTTATACCGACTGTATATCCTTACAGATTCACAAAATTTTGTGTCGGATTAACCAGAAACGGAGCCGTTCCAAACTGGACATTCAAAATAGTAATGTGGAAAAGCGTAAATGGAGCACCTGGACCGATAATGGACTCTACTACAGTAACAGCAACTGCAGTTCCGACATGGCCAACAATTACATTTTTCGATTTTGTACTTCCTCCAACATGGGCGCAGGTTACAGCAACAGATAGTGTCTTTATTGGAATGAGTTACAACCCGATAACAATGGTCTCATTTTTTGTTGCTTCAGACGAAAGTCCTGCAACGCCATTATGGCCCGGTTATTGTACGACAGCCGCAGGTCCGTGGACAACTATTATAAGTAATGCAACCTTTGCTCACGATTATTCAGTTCCGAATTACCTTAGCCTTCCTACGGAATGGGTTAAGAATACTCTCTACAACGTAAAAGCAAAAGTTCAGAATTTCGGAACTTCGGCTGAAACAAATGTCCCGATTAAATTCTTTGTAAACGGTGTATTAACAGGAACACCAATCAACAAAAGTTTAGCTGCCGGCGGCGTTGACTCAGTCAGTTTCCCGTGGACTCCTTTAACAGCAGGTGCTTATACTCTTAAAATTGCTTCTGCTTTGACTACGGATGAATACAAGGGAAATGATACAGCGACAACCAATATTACAGTAAATGCATCCGCATTGCAGACATTTTTCTGCGATCCGTTTACAACAGCGGGAAACTGGACTCTTACTACAAACGGCGGAACAGTCCCGTGGGCACTTGCTACATCATTTGCTACACCAAACATTTACACTCTGCCGTCAACAGCAGTTCCTCCTGCATTAGCCTGCGATGTTGATGCTGCTGGTTCAGGCAATTCATCAAATGCAGTAGCAACATTAACAACAAGTATTAACTGTACAGGAAAAACAGGCGTATATCTTACATTTGACCATGACTGGTATGCATTATCCACCACGGATATAGCAAAAACAGAAATGAGTACTGACGGCGGAGCTACATGGACTGAGCTCGCAAGCTGGAACACAAGTCATAGAAGCGCGACAGAAACAATTCAAATGCCTGCAGCAGAAAATAAAGCGGCTGTAAAAATAAGATTCACTGCAATTCAGCCTTCATGGGACTGGTGGTGGATTGTTGATAATGTATGCTTAAAAGGTTACTTGATGACCGATATCGGTAATTCCGGAACTTTACCGACAGACTATTCATTATCACAAAACTATCCGAATCCGTTTAATCCGGTAACGCAAATCAATTATTCGGTAAAAACTAACGGATTTGTAACTCTTAAAGTGTATGACCTTCTCGGTAAAGAAGTATCAACGCTCGTAAATGAAGTCAAGAACCCGGGATATTATACTGTTGATTTTAACGCCGCGGCATTATCAAGCGGTGTTTATTTCTACAGGATTGATGTCAACGGATTCTCGAACATTAAGAGAATGATGTTAATCAAATAATTTTTTATGATAATATCATAAATTCTTATAGCCCTTTAGCCGAAAAGTTAAAGGGCTTTTTTTTTTATATCATTCTGAATAAATTCAGGCAAAGATAATATTTTTTGTAATTAATTTAATAATTTAAAATATGTCGAAATTAAACTTAGAAACACTTATCGCGGAAAATAAAATCGAAGGCAGGAAAGTACTTGTGAGAGTCGATTTCAACATTCCGCTTAACGAGTACCGTGTAATAACAGACCCTAAGAGAATTACGGAATCACTGCCCACAATCAAAGCTATTACCAAAGCAGGGGGGAAGTGCATTCTGATGAGTCATCTCGGCAGACCAAAAGGGGAGAGAAATCCGAAATACTCGCTCGATGTTGTTGCTGAATATCTCGCGAAATATATTGATAAACGCGTACTGTTTTCGGACGACTGTATAAGCGCGGATAATGAATCTGTCATAGAAAATATGAATAACGGCGATATTCTTTTACTCGAAAATCTGAGGTTTTATAAAGAAGAGGAAAAGAATGATATGGAATTCGCGAAGAAACTTGCATCGCTTGGAGATATATATGTTAATGACGCCTTTGGCACGGCGCACCGCGCTCATGCATCAACCGAAGGAGTAACACATTTTATTGACCTTTGCGCGGCGGGTTATCTGATGGAGAAGGAACTGAAATATCTGTCCGCGGCAGTTGATAATCCGAAAAGACCGCTCTGCGCTATACTCGGCGGCTCGAAAATATCGGGAAAAATTGATGTGCTGGAGAACCTTCTTAATATTGCGGATAAAATTCTTATCGGCGGCGGAATGATGTTCACATTTTATAAAGCAATGGGGCTTAATATAGGGAAATCAATTCTCGAAGAAGATAAAGTACAGCTTGCCAAAGAAGTATATGAGAAAGCAAAATCTATGAATAAGGAATTCCTGCTTCCGGTGGATATGGTTATTGCGGATAAATTCGAGAATAATGCCGATACTAAGATAATCGGATTCGATAAAATGACACCGGAATTAAATGAATGGATGGGAATGGATATTGGTCCCGAAACTATTAAATTATATCTCGATGCAATAGGCGCATCCAAAACAATCGTATGGAACGGTCCTATGGGCGTTTTCGAAATGGATAATTTTTCAAAAGGCACGTTTGAAATTGCAAAAGGTCTTGCCTCTGCAACAGGCAAAGGCGCAATTACCGTAATCGGGGGAGGGGATTCCGCGTCGGCAATAGCGAAAGCCGGACTTGAAAAAAGCGTAACGCATGTATCAACAGGCGGCGGTGCGTCCCTTGAATTTCTTGAAGGTAAAAAACTGCCGGGAGTGGAAGCGCTGACGGAAGTATAACAAAAAGTGTTAAGTGTTACACTTAACACTTAACACTCTCTGTGTTACATTTATCTGTCAATAATTGCCGCGGCGAAATCCCCCTCGGATACAAGCTCTCCGCCGACTATTCCTTTGTATGTTTTTCCTTTAAGCTTAACATAGTTTTTGCGCATAGATGTAATTTCTAACACAAAAATTAACTGGTCGCCGGGGATTACAGTTTTGCGAAATTTCACGTTATCAATAGAAGTAAAAAGAGCCAACTTCTTCTCGGGATGTTCCAGCATATTCAAAATGAGAATTCCGCCGCATTGAGCCATTGCTTCAACAATAAGCACTCCCGGCATAATCGGTTTTCCCGGAAAATGTCCGCTGAAAAAAGGTTCGTTTATAGTGACATTTTTCAGCCCTATTATTTTCTTATCCATTTCTATATCAAGTATCCTGTCAATAAGCAGAAAAGGATACCTGTGAGGCATAATCTTCAGAATTGCGTCAATATCAAAAACCCCGGCGCCTGTTTTCATCATTTGATATTTCTTAACAACTTTCTTCTGAAGGTATAACTTGCGAAGTATTTTTGTAAACTCGACATTTGCTTTATGTCCCGGTCTTGCAGCGAGTATCTGTCCCTTAATCGGAGCGCCTATTAATGCAAGATCTCCTATCAGGTCAAGCAGTTTATGTCTCGCAGGTTCGTTCTTAAACCTGAGCGGTACATCGCTAAGAATTCCGGTTGTGCCTAATACGGCATCACTGTCAATATCAATGGCTTCCTTAAATTCCCTGAATGATTCTTCCGTAAACTCCCTGTCAACAATGACGATGGCGTTGCTGATATCACCTCCCTTTATGAGATTTTGTTCTCTGAGCATTTCAATTTCTTTCAGAAAGCAAAAAGTCCGTGCAGGCGCGAATTCAGTCTGAAATTCCTGCTGGAGGTTGAATAAACCCGAATGCTGAACTCCGAGAGCCGGATTCTGAAAATCTATCATTACGGAAATTCTGAAGTCGTTTTTCAGCGGAAGAGCTACAATATCAACATTATCTTCTTCACTGTGATAATGAACGGTATCTTCAATAACAAGGTAATCCCTGTCGGCATCCTGCTCCGTAAATCCGGCTTTAATAAGTGTGTTTACATAAGCGCTTGCGCTTCCGTCCATTATAGGAGGTTCGTTAGTGTCAAGTTCAACGATTATATTATCAATTTCACAACCTGTTATAGCGGCAAGGACGTGCTCGACGGTATGAACTTCAGCGCCGCTCTTAGCAATGGTTGTTCCGCGCGAGATATCTGTTACGTGGTCTATATCGGCGGGTATTTCAGGTGAATTATCCAGATCAATTCTGATAAACCTGATTCCGTAGTTTACAGGAGCGGGTTTGAATGTCATATTGGATTTATTGCCGGTATGAAGACCCATTCCGGATAATACTGCTGTTGACGCTATAGTTCTTTGTTTCTCAAGCATTTTTATAATAAATAATTATAAACAGTTACGATTTTGATTTTTCTAATTCTTTTATCCTGTCTTTCAGGTTCGAAATTTCTTTTATGAGAGCTGTTTCCTTTAGTTCTTCTCTCATTGGTTTTGCCCTGTATCCGACATATACTCCGGGTTTTGTAATTGATTTTGATACTCCGACAGATGCGCCTATAATCACATCGTCGCAAATCGTTAAATGTCCTACTATACCCGCCTGGCCGGCTATCATGCACCTTTTACCGATTTTAGTCGAACCCGCAATTCCTACCTGAGCGACAACCACGGTATCTTCGCCTATTTCGACATTATGGGCTATCTGTACCTGATTATCAAGTTTTGCTCCTCTGCAAATCCTTGTTTCGCCTATAGTAGCTCTGTCAATTGAAGTGTTGCTTCCGATTTCAACTTCATCTTCAATAACAACAATACCCGTCTGAGGGATTTTTTTAAAACTGCCGTTTTCCTGTTTCAAAAACCCGAATCCGTCGCTTCCGATTACAGTCCCCGAATGGATAATAATATTATTCCCGAGTTTACAATCATCATAGATTGCCACATTACTGTAAATCAAGCAGTTACTGCCGATTTTCACTTTATTGCCGATTGTACAATTATGCATAATCCTTGTTCCTGTGCCGATTCCGGCGCCGTTACCTATTCTGACAAAATCACCTATAAACACATCTCCGTTTATCTCAACATTCTTCCCGATGACGCATTTATCGGAAATCGAAAACATCTCAATTTCTTTTACCGGTTCTAATTTTTCAAGTACGGTAATAAAGGCTGTGTAAGGGTCGGTGACTCTGATTAATGTAATATCGTTCCGCGTATTTTTAAAATCTTTTGAGACTATAACGGCATCAGCTTTTGTAGTAATGAAATATTTTTCATAAAGGGGATTTGAGATAAAAGTTATATCTCCCGGTTCAGCATACTCGATTTTCCCTGCTTTTGAAATAATCACATCCGGATTTCCTTCAATTTCACCGTTCAGTAACCTGCATATATCAATTGCGCTTATTGTCATCACTTACCCTCGACTATTCTTTGAACTTTAAGAGTTAAATCATATTTCTCGTTCACAAAAAGAAGAAGTAAATCGCTGTTCCTGTCAAAAACATAATCGTAATCCTCTTTTTTTGCAACAGTCTCAATGGCTTTAAATACCCTGTCCTGCACCGGCTTCATAAACTCTGTTTGCTTCTGAAAATACTCTCCGCCTTCGCCGAATTTCTGGACTTTGAAATTAGTAATAGCAGTTTCAATATCTTTTATGTTTTTCTCAATATCCGCCTTAAGCTGGTTTGAGAGTATAAGTTTCTTTTTCTCGAAATCGTCCTTTACCCTTTTCAGACTGTCCTGGAGGTTGTTCAGTTCTTTCTGCCAGTCGGATACAAGCAAATCCAGTTTTTGTTTCGCATCCTTTGCTTCCTGCATATTGTCAATGATTTTCTTTGAATCTATATACCCGACTTTTGTCTGCGAATTCACATAACCGCCCGAAAAAGCGATTAAAATCAAAACTAATCCGATTAAGCCCTTATTTCCGTGTTTCACATTAATGTAACTCAAATTAAAAATTATTTTAATTTATCAAGAATTTTAAAAGTGATATCAAATTCCTTATCGCCGTATATCAGATTGCTTTCAGCTTTATCGAACACGAAATTTATTTTCATTTCCTTTGCGATATTTTCAATAGCTTTCGTGATTTTTTCCTTTATCGGTTTGAACATTTCGCCCTGCTTCTGAACGAGTTCTTCCTGTACTTTTTGTTTATAAAGCGATAAAGCTTCGTCTTCATCCTGAAGACCTTTTTGCATTCCCTGCATTTCCTCATTCAGTCTTTTCAGCTCAGCTTCGGATTTCACCTGACCCGATTCGACCATCTTCTGGGCTTCTTCATATCTTGTTTTAAAAATTTCTGCTTTTCCCTTGAGTTCTTTTTCTTTTGCCTGAATGGTGTCGAGATACATCTTTCTGATGCCTTCGAGTTCCGATATTACTTTTTGCGATTCGGGAAGTTGTTTTAGAATAACTTCACTGTCAACATAACCGATTTTAATTCCCTGAGCGTACAGTGAATCTGACGCGGTAATTAAAATCATTACAAAAGCTAAAACGAAATATTTCAAGAACGTTGTTTTCAAAAAAATTTCTCCTTTATTTATATTTTATTAAGTTAAAAAAAATTGCTTTAAAAATCATTAAAATCCTCTTCCGAATTGGAAATGGAACAAAAGTTTAGGGTCAGAACCATCAACAATCCGTCTGTCGAATCCATAACCGAAATCAAATCCGACAAGTCCGACAGCCGGCAGCATCAGCCTGGTACCGAATCCGACCGACCTTCGCAGGTCGAACGGGTCAACTTTAATCCAGTCACCCCAGACATTCCCGGCTTCGGCGAATACAAGCACGAATATAGGAAACGGGTCAAGAGATATAGGGTAACGAAGTTCAACGCCGTATTTTATCGCCACTTTCCCGCCGATAGTTCCGAAAGCAGAATTTTTTGGTCCCACCGATCTGTCTTCATATCCCCTTAAGGCGATAGTGTTATATGCAAGTCCGTTTCCGCCCATGTAAAACAGTTCAGTAGGCGGTAAATATCTGTCCGGTCCTATAGGGTCAACGTAAAAGAAATTAAAACTTGAATACAGAACAAGTTTTTTTCCTCTGATAATGGGAGTGTAAACTTCCGCAGAAAAAACATTTTTAAAAAACTCAATATCGCCCGGCAGGAAAGGTCCTCCTGATAATTCTGTCGTATTCGAATATTTTGTTCCTGTTGTCGGGAATATCGGGTCGAAAATCGTTGAGCGGGATATTGTCTGCCGTAAACTGAACTGTGAACGCTGACCGGTAACGTAAAAATTTCCGCCTTCAAGAACGTCCGTACTTTGAATCTTCACAGCCCAGTCACCCCTGAAGAAATCATCGGGCCATTTAAATCTGCGTCCTAAGCTGAAAATTCCGCCTGTTTCCCTGACATCGTAAGTGTATCTTGTTCTTGTATCGAAAATGTTTAATCCGAGCAGAGTAGGAGTATCAAGAAACCATGGCTCCGAAAAACCGATATTAAAAGTTCTGTAAGTCCCGCCTTCTCCGAATTGCCATGTGAAATTAAGCATTTGACCGCCGCCGCCTTCAAAAGGCTTGAGTATATCGAAATTATTAAAAGTCAGTCCGAGCGCACCCGTTAATCCAAAAGACCCCGCATATCCGATTGATGCGTTAAACTGGTCTGAAGAACGTTCGGATACGATATATTTCACGTTAACAACGGAATCATTGGAAAGAGTAATATCCTGTCCAAGTTTCTCGGGATTGAAATAATTCAGCGCATTTAACTGCTGGAGGCTTCTTTTCACGTTTCCGCGGTTGAAAAATTCGCCCGGTATAGTATATAATTCCCGTCGTAATACTTTATCCTTGGTTTTATCGTTGCCTTCAAAGTTAATCAGTCCGAGTTTGTACTGATTGTTCTCGGTAATTTTAATCGTAATATCAATTTTATCATTACCCACCGTTTTTTCTTCAATCTCGGGGTTGAAAGCGAGATATCCGTTATCAAGGTAAAGAGAGCTGATATCAGATTCAGTTTCATTTCCGTAAAGGTTTTGCTGAAACTTCTTAATGTTGTAAATATCGCCTTCTTTCATATCCAGTCTCATTCTGAGAACATTGTCATTATATATCTTGTTACTTTCAAATTTTATCTTATTAATTTTATAACATTCACCCTCGTTAATTTTCACGGAAAGATAAATATCTTCCTTATCAGGAGAGAGTTTAATATCAACAGCGGATACTTCTGCGTCTTTGTATCCCCTTTCTTTATAATATTCAATGATAAGTTTCTTATCGTCTTCAAACTTGGTTTTATCATATCGTGCGCCGTCCCAGAATTTCCACCAGATTTTTTCCGATGTGTTATCCATTGCCCCGCTAAGTTTTCCGGACGGAATATTCTTATTGCCTTCAAATTGTATTTTTTTTACCGTCAGTTTTCCGCCCTCTTTAATCTTAATCCTTATTCTCGCTTCATTGTTTGCGGAAATCAGCTTATCAACCTTTACTTCGGCGAGAGCGTAACCTTCCGATGTGTAATAACTTGTGATATTGAATTCCACGTCCTTCAATTTCTGTTCTGAAACAACTTCGCCGGTAACAAGACCTATTTTATCTTTAAGGTCGCTTTCGGAAAAGTTATCCAGTCCAACTATCTCAACTTTTTCGATTCGCGGAAGTTCTTCAACTTCGATTATCAGATAAACATCTCTGCCGAATTTTTTATCAATATAAATCTGTATATTTGAAAATAATCCTAATTTCCAGATTCTCTTAATAGCTTCGCGCGTTTCGTCGGATGGAATTGAAATTTCCTGATTCTCTTTCAAACCTGAATAACTGATAATGGTTCTCGAATCATAAGTCTTATTTCCCTTAACCGAGATGTTCGCGATTTTATATGTAGTCGGACCGTCATCCTGCGCCTGCATCGTAACGGTAGTAAACAGGAGAAAAATTAGTACCGTAATAATTATACTGATATTTATTCCAGGTTTTATACTCATTAATACTTTTTAGCTTTCAAATAATTAAATTTTTGGTAACTGTTCACTTACGAGTCCAAAACGCCTTTCTCTGCTTTGGAATTCTCTTATTGCTTTGTATATCTGTGTTCTTCTGTAATCAGGCCAGAAAACCGGGTCAATGTAAATTTCCGTATAAGCCAGCTGCCATAGCAGAAAATTGCTGATTCTGTATTCTCCGCCCGTTCTTATCAGAAGGTCAGGGTCAGGAATTCCTGACGTTACAAGATAATCATCCATCATTTTTTCGCTTATATCATCGTGTTTAATTTTTCCGGATTCATAATCTTTACACATTTTTTTTACTGCGTTAACTATGTCCCATCTTCCGCTGTAACTTAAGGCGAGATTCAGAGTCATCAGCTTATTATTCTTTGTCTTTTCGATTGCGTCATTAAGTTCTTTATAAACCCTTTCGGGCAGTTTCCCGAGATTACCGCAGGCAATTAGTTTTACATTATTTCCGTGAAGTCTGTCTGTTTCATCTTTCAAAGCTCTTATTAAAAGTTTCATAAGAATTGTAACTTCAGACTTTGGTCTCTTCCAGTTTTCAGTCGAGAAAGTGTATAACGTCAGGTATTTAACGCCTATTTGTCCGCATACTTCGACAATATCTCTGACGGAATTAACGCCTTCTTTATGCCCGAAAATTCTCGAATTTCCCCTTTGTTTAGCCCATCGCCCGTTCCCATCCATTATTATAGCAATATGAACGGGTATTTCACCGCTTTGTTTCAGTGCATCCTGAATCGCTTTGTCTTTTTTTACTGGTGTATTCAATTAAATTAAAGTTTTCTTTCTATTTCCCAATACCCAATACCATATACCATATACCCAATACTTCTTATCTATCCAAGTTTCATAGATTCACGGACTTCTTTCATAGTGTTTTCCGCAATAACTCTCGCTTTTTTCTCTCCCTCAATGAGAATTTCCAGTACATGATTCTTATTATTCTCCAATATAAGACGCTTTTCCCTTACCGGTAAAAAGTAATCACTTATTTTTGAAGCAACATTCATTTTACAATCAAAACAGCCTAAAGTTCCGGATGCGCATCCATCCCGGATCTGCGAGAGCTCCGGTTCATTGAATTTCTTGTGATAAGTATATACAAGACAGATATCCGGATTGCCTTTATCGCCCTTTCGAAGTTTATTCGGGTCAGTATATGCTTTCTTTATTTTAGCCTTAATATTACACTCATTATCGGAAATTAGAATAGTATTATCAAGAGATTTGCTCATCTTAGCTTTACCGTCAAGTCCCGGCAAACGGGCGAATTTTGTTATCATCGGCTCAGGTACGGGGAATATTAATTTACCGTTAATTCCGGTGTATCTTTCATTAAAAACTCCTGCAATTTGCCTCGTTATTTCAACATGCGGGACCTGGTCTTCACCGACCGGTACTAATTCACCTTTATAAAGAAGAATATCCGCCGCCTGCAGAACCGGATATCCGAGATGTCCGTAAGTAACGGATTGCAGGTTCATATCCCTTATCTGTTCTTTCAATGTCGGATTTTTCTCGAGCCTTGCTTTTGTTATCAGCATCGAGAGTATAAGGAATAACTCTGTATGCTGTTTAATCTGAGATTGTCTGAATACCGGCGATTTATCCGGGTTGATACCGCAGGCAATCCAATCTATTGCCATTTCAACAGAATCCTCAAAAACCATGCTTGTATCAAGACTTGTCGTCAGAGTATGATAATCCGCAATCAGATGATAATTTAAATATTCTCCCTGCAAAGCGACCCAGTTCTCGAGAGCGCCTGTAAAATGACCGATGTGAAGCTTCCCCGTAGGTCTCATCCCCGATAATATAATCTTCTTATTCAACTATTTTTTAACTTTTACTGTTTATCAATTACTATTTACCCAATACCCAATACCACATACCCAATACCATCTACCTAATACCATATACCTAATACCATATACCACATACCCAATACCTACTCCGTGCTGTCTATTTCGATTTTATATATTTTCTCGCCTTCTTTTGTCATTCCGTACTTCTCCCTTGCAATTTTCTCAAACTTAAAAAAAGTATTTGTATCTGAATTATTTAACTCTTCAATTATTTTTTTCAGACTGTCATTCTTCTTTTGTTCATTAACCAGCTGATTTTCGAATTGCTTCTTATCCGATTGCAATTTAAACTTTGTCAGCAATCCCTTGCTTCCTAAAACAGCTAAGAAAAGATGAGCGGCAATAACAATAAGAAATAAAAATAAAAGCTTGTTGTATTTAATAAACCCGAAAAATTTTTTCGCAAAGCTTACTTCATTATCTTTATCAAATCGCATCTTGCTTCCCCATGGAAAAATCAGTAATTTTTTGAATAAGCTCGTTGAACCCTATATTTACCGCATTTGCCGCTTTAGGAACAAGGGATAATTCCGTCATACCGGGTAACGTATTCACTTCAAGGCAATAAAGTTTTTCATCATCCGACAGCAGAAAATCAACCCGTGAATAAACCGAGCACTCGAGAGAATTATGGGCATTAACTGCCGTATTCATAGCTTCCTTAGCCGTATCACCGCTTATTACTGCAGGGCATATATAATCAGTTTTGCCCTTAGTGTATTTATGTTCATAATCGTAAAAGCCCTCTTTCGGTATAATTTCAATAACCGGTAATGCCTGTGAGCCGAGAATTGCGACCGTTATTTCCCTTCCTTTTATATATTTTTCGACAAGTACTTTATCCGAATACCTGAAAGCTTTATTAATTGCTTCTTCTAATTCCGAAATTTCCTTAACTATCGTCAGACCAACTGTACTGCCCTCGTCATTGGGCTTCACTACACAGGGAATTCCGATTTTATTATGTATTATGTTTAATTCTGAATTCTTCTCATCCCGCTTATTTTTATACAGCGTTACCCATTCAGGAGTTTTTATACCGTTTAACAGGAACATAGACTTCGAAAAATGTTTATCCATAGCTATAACCGAGGCAGCCACACCTGAACCTGTATAAGGAATACCTCTTAATTCAAGCAAAGTCTGTATTTTTCCGTCTTCGCCGAATTTACCATGAAGACCGTTAAATGCAATATCTATACCTTCAAAAAGTGATGAAGAAACGCATTCCGTATATTTTACCGAAGCTTCCTTTTGCAGTTTTCTCAGCTTTTCAAGAGAAGGATAATCTTTTGATATAATATCTTTGAAAATCACATCTTCTTCTGTCATCTCACTCCCGTACATCGGATCTATAACTCTTACCTTATGTCCGTTTTCTCTCAGGGCTTTCAATATACACCTGCCCGAATTTAATGAAACATCCCTTTCAGCCGATATTCCTCCTGTTATTAACGCAATATACATTCTATTCTGATATAACACTTAATATAATCATTTAAAAACTGTATTTAAATATTGAATTTTTTCTACTGCCTGATGCCTTTCCTTTTCTCTTCCGTTCCCTGTTTTTGAAGTTCTCAACGCCGTAGGCGTTGCCTGTCAATAGAACAATCTTATTCTCTTCCGTTCCCTGTTTTTTAAGTTTTTAACGCCGTAGGCGTTGCCTGTTAATAGAACAATCTTACCCCCTCCACCCCCGTCCTTTTTCTCTTCCGCACACTGCTTCATTCCTATTGCCTTTTATTAAAATCTGAAAAGCAGTAGTTTCAACTTTCAGAATTATATTAATTTTGCTCTAAAAAGTTATCTATAAAGCAGACCTTCATATTCATACTTGCTGTTCAGACGGTAAACATAACCCTGAGGCGATATTAGCTCTTGCAGTTAAAGAAAATATTTCCTGCATCAGCATTACCGACCATGACAGCGTCTCCGGAGCTATTATAGCGGGAGAATTCAATGGTTATAAGGGAATCGAGGTTATCCCCGGTATTGAATTAAGCGCAGATTATAACGGCAAAGAAGTTCACATCCTCGGTTATTATATTGACCTCAGGAACAAATCTATTTCCGAACATGCTGATTCAATGAAAAATTTGAGGCTGATCAGGATTGGACTTATGATTGATAAACTTGAAGAATTGTATGTAAAAATTGACAAAGACGAATTCTTCGGAAAATATTCCGGTACGAATTCGATTGGCAGGCCGCATCTTGCACAGGAATTGGTTGCACACGGTTTTGCTGATGATTTTAAAACAGCATTTATGAAATATTTAGGTGATTATAAGCCGGCTTATGTTAAAAAAGACAACCCTGATTTTAAGCTTGTACTGAATCTCATCAAGTCAGCCGGAGGAGTCGCGATAATTGCTCATCCGGGAAAATACATTAAACATAGTGTTTTGCAGGATTTTATCGGTTCAGGTATTGACGGTCTTGAAGTTGTTCACCCTTCACATAAACTGAACGATTCCAAATATTTTTCCGGAGTTTGTCAGAGTCATAATCTTTTAACATCGGGAGGTTCGGATTTTCACGGTTATTTGGATGCAGATTATACAAATATGGGTAATTATTTTGTATCTGAAAGCTGCGTGAAAGCGATAGAAAATTTACATTCAACAAATATTAAAAATCAGGATAAATGAAAATTATACAGGGTAATGCAGATACAGCGGGTGCAAAAATTGGGATAATTGCCAGCAGATTCAACCCGGAGATTACGGATAATCTTATTACCGGAGCTCTTACTGCTTTGAAGACAAAAGGTGTCTCAGAAGATGACATTACTTTAATTAAGGTACCCGGGGCTTTTGAAATCCCGGCAGTCCTTGAGAAAATTTGCAAAGATAATAATAAGTATGTGTTTGACGGAATTCTTACTATCGGTTGTGTTATAAAGGGCGAAACTGCGCATTTTGAGTATATATCCTCTGCTGTTTCCGGTAATATCTGTAGAATTTCTTCGAAATACGGAATCCCGACAGGATTTTGTGTCCTTACATGTTATAATGACGCTCAGGCAGAAGAAAGAAGCCGTGTCAATCCGGCAACGGCTGAAAACAATAAAGGTTATGAATCTGCGCTGGCAGTTTTGGAAATGATTAACCTTTTAAAAAAAATCTAATACCTTTGTTGTTTCTCAATGTTCCCGGTGTTTTTTTGTGACTACTCACCACAGAGAGGCATAAAAAAGTTCTTTCTTTAATTCGTGTAATTAGAGCTAGTTCGTGTTAATTCGTGTCCAAAACTTGTTCTGATTTCAGTCTTTAACGGCGCTTCTTATAACAGCCATCATTTCATTATGTATCTTTCCGTTTGAAGCTAAAATTTCCTTTTTGTAAACCGAATATTCTTCTCCTTTGAAATCAGTCACAACTCCTCCTGCTTCTTTTATTATCAGGAATCCGGCGGCTACATCCCATGCATTCAGATTATATTCCCAGAACCCGTCGAATCTTCCGCATGCCGTCCAGCAAATATCAAGAGCGGCAGAGCCGAGCCTCCGAATAGGAATATCCTGTAAAAGAAAATTCGCAAATACGCCTACGGGATTATTCGGATTTTTACTCGTGTTATAAGGAAACCCGGTTACAAGCAGAGATTTATTAAAGTTCGATTCCTCTGATACCGAAATAGCTTTATCGTTAAGAAAAGCTCCCTGTCCTTTTTCTGCGAAAAACAGTTCGCCTGACATCGGATTATAAACGGCTCCCATAACAATCTCTTTATTCTTTTCAATTCCTATTGAAACACAGCACAAAGGAATAGCATGCGCATAGTTAATCGTCCCGTCAATCGGGTCAATTATCCATTTCATTCCGGAGTCTGAATCAATCGCTCCTATTTCTTCGGACAGTAGGCTGTGACCGGGAAAATCTCTTATAATTATCTGAATTATTGCATCCTCCGATTTTTTGTCAACCTCTGTCACAAGATTCGAAACCGAATCTTTACTTTCAATTCTGAAAGTGCCGCCGAAATTTTCAAGTATGATTTTTCCGGATTCATAAATTGCTTTTAATAAAGTATTTTTCATTTTTAATCGTCTATAATTAATTCAAGTTCGTCGTAACCGAGTTCAATATTCACGGGAAGAGTTTTATTAACCTCATCGTGCAGAAGGTCATGTGTAATATGCGTGAAATAAGTTTTCTTTGCGTTGATATTAATCGCCGTTGCTACAGCCTGTTCAACGTTAAAGTGGGTTGGGTGCGGCGCCTGCCTGAGCGCGTTCAGAACAAGAACATCAAGTCCGTGCAGTTTCCCGAATTCTTTTTCGGGAATAAAACTGCAGTCTGTTATGTAAGCAAAATTACCTATCCTGTATCCGAAAATTTTTATCCGTCCGTGATAAACTTCAATCGGAATTACTTCGCAGAACTCCTTTTCCGATGAGTCCTTTTCTTTTACCCTGAACGGTAAATTTTCCAAGTAGTTGAAATTCATTAATGGTACTGCCATATATCTGATGAGTTTTTCATCTAATGCGTAGCGAAATGTTAATTTAATCTCATCCAATGTCATCTTATTGCCGAAAATATCCACAAATTTGTTGTACTTCTGGTTGATTTGTCTCAGGTCATCAAGACCGAATATATGGTCAACATGATGATGAGTGAAAAGTATTGCGTCGAGGTCGGTTACATTGCTCCTTAACATTTGCTGTCTGAAATCTATTGATGTGTCAATGAGTATCTTTAGACCGTTTACTTCAATATATGCGGAAGTTCTTAATCTCTTATCTTTTGTGTTTTGCGAAATGCATGTATCGCATGTACATCCGATTATTGGGACTCCCTGAGACGTTCCTGAACCTAATAATATTATTCTCATCAGATTAATGTATTTGGGCTTTCTTTGTCAATAATATCTCTAATCTCAGGTTTAACAAATATATTCTCGGTTCCGAGCAAAGCGAGATTCCGTGCAAGAAAGCTGATTTTCTTAGAGGGTTCAATATTCCTGTTTAAAAGAAACAGCTTTTGCTCTTTTAAAAGACAAAAACCGCCTTTAAACAACCCTTTCTCCGTCCTCACGGAATACCCTATTCCGGAAAACACTTCGATAAGCTCATGAATAATTATTTCCTGTTTCTCGGATGCAGTCTTATTTTGTGATTTTTTAATTACTTTGCTCATCTCTCAGAATTAGTATCATCTTCTTCATGCATAAAGTATTTATACGAATACTCTTCATCTCTTTTCTTTTTCTCCTGCTCAAGCTGTTCTGTTGTTTTCTTCAGAGGCTGATATACCGAAATAAATATTATCGAGTAATAACTGAGTGTGGCAATCCACGGCACCCCTTTCAGGAATCCAATTCTTTCACCGAATATACGGAGGAGTCCGTCGTGATTCGGCGGGTTTTGCAGAAAGAGAAGATAAAATTTCAAATCAAGATATGAAGTGTAAATTTCCACCGGCACGAATACGAAAAATAAAATCGAGCACATAAGAAGCCATGGATTTTCTTTGAGATTGAGTTTGCAGTTCTTTAAAAAGAAAATTGCCGATACAAAGGTAACCGCATAAGCAATAATGATGACTAAGGAAGTATATGAAAGCATCCTGAAAATCCAGTTCTCTTCATCCGGCGGGATGCTGGTTCTGAAACTGAATTCATCGTAGTTTAACAGGTCATTCCCGATAAGTCCCCTGACGTTTATTGCTCCGAGATATACGGCTCCGGCAAGAATCAGTAAAGAAAGCCAGAATTTGGCGCTTTTATTCAGCATCGTGTATTTTTATTAGTAAAGCTAAAATTATTTAATTGATACGAGAAATTCAATTTAGTAATTTTTAAATCTTTTAGCAAAAATTTTTGTTGATATATTTTTAAGAAACTGTTTTGGGTTTATTATTTTATTCATTATCTGCATTTTGCTTTAAATTTAACGAAAGGGAGCCCTGTTTTGACTGAACAGAGAATTAACGATGTTTTAAGCAATATTAAAGAGCCGTTATTAAATAAAGATTTTATTTCATTAGGATTCCTTAAGGGAGTTACTCTTAAAGGAAATAAACTGAAAATATATCTTGGAATTACGGATACTGAGTACAAAGATTTCCCCGGACTGAAGAATCTCATAGCGGGGAAAATTATGGAAGAGATTCCCGAAATTGAGAAAGTTGAAGTTGACTTTATGCTTGGTATTGTGAATCACGATAATAAGCAAAAGGAAGCTGTACTTCCCGGGGTTAAGAATACGATAGCCGTAGCCTCAGGAAAAGGCGGAGTCGGTAAATCAACTGTAGCCGTGAATTTAGCAGCAGCACTGACTCTTGAGGGAGCAAAAGTGGGCTTGATTGATGCCGATATCTACGGACCCTCAATACCGTTGATGCTCGGAATTAATGAGAGACCACGGGTTTTAAACTCAAACGGAAAAAATAAAATGCTGCCCGTTGAGCAATACGGGATTAAACTAATGTCTATCGGTTTCCTTGTAGAAGAAAAAACTGCCGTTGTATGGCGCGGACCGATGGCATCAAGCGCATTAAAACAATTTATGACGGAAGTTGTGTGGGGTGACCTCGATTTCCTGTTCTTTGATATGCCTCCCGGCACGGGCGATATACAGCTTACTCTCAGCCAGACAATTCCTCTGACGGGTTCTGTTGTTGTTACTACTCCGCAGGAAATTTCACTGGCAGATGCAAGGAAAGGACATGTGATGTTCGAAAAAGTTAACGTGCCGAATCTCGGATTTATTGAAAACATGAGCTATTATTTACAATCCGACGGAACGCGTGAGTATATTTTCGGACAGGGCGGCGGAAAGAAAATCAGTGATGAATTCGGCGTAAATTTACTCGGAGAAATTCCGATTGATACCGAAGTGAGAATATCCGGAGATACGGGTAAGCCTGTTGTAATAAGCAAACCTGATTCCGAAGTCAGCCTTAAATTCAGGCAAATTGCTAAAAATTTGATTTTAGAAGTGAACAGGAAGAATATAGAGCCTTCGAAATCACACGGGCTTGAAATTATAATCTGAACTATTATTAAAGCTGAATAACAATATGGCATCGGCAACAATTGAACAAATAAACGAAGTTTTAGACCAGATTCGTCCGCATCTGCGTGTTGACGGCGGAGATGTTGAAGTCATCAGTATCAATACGGATAATACCGTTAGTGTCAGGCTGCTCGGCGCTTGTAATTGCTGTCCTTTGAATCTGATGACATTAAGAGCGGGAATAGAGCGAGTTATTATGAATAAGTTTCCTGAAATTGTAAGGGTTGAATCGGTTACTTAATGAGGCTCTCTGCGCTTTTCAGGTTTTCAGGTTTTCCTAAATCAAGAAATTTACAGTTACCTGTATCAATACCTTTGATTAAACAGCCCTTTTCGGACAATCCGAGATAAAGGTCAATTATATCGGAATACTCTTTTGTTAATCCTTTGCTGAAAATTTCGTTTGATATAACGTGAATACCGTTAAAACCGTAACTTAATTTATTACTTCCGTCCGTAGTCCTTTTTATTAACATCATATCATCGTCGAACAGCAGGTATCTGCTTGTATTTCTTTTCTGAACGGTTACTAAAGCCAGAGGATTAAGTTTTTGAAAAGAATTTACTGCGTTCAAAATATTATAATCCGTGTAAACATCAACATTGATAACGCTAAAAAATTTATCGCCTGAGAGTAATTCCTCCGCATTCATAATTCCTCCGCCGGTCCCTAAGATTGTATCTTCAACAATAACATTAACATTTAATCCGAAATCATTATCCCTGAAATAATCAATTATTTTCCGGTGATGATGATGCGCGTTAATAACAATACCGGTGAAACCGGCTTTCCGCAGTCTCTCAATCTGGTATGATATTATCGTGCCGTTCCTGAAAGGCACAAGAGCCTTGGGAATATTATCCGTAAGTGGTTTTAACCTCGTGCCGAATCCTGCGGCGAGTATCATTGCTTTCATACCGTAATTTAATAAAAGCATACCGAAAAATATACAAACAATTTTTTAATACATAAATTGTTATATTTTTTGTTAATAATAATTAATCTAATTTTGTCTGATTATAATTAACTGTAAATGCTTACAAGACTAAATAAGGGAAAAGATATTTTAACGAAAGAAATTACAGACATTGACTATGCGGCTGAAATAGACCGCCTGAGGAAAGAAATGAACGCCGTTATTCTCGCTCATTATTACCAGGAGCCTGAAATACAGGATACAGCCGATTACATCGGCGACAGTCTTCAGCTCGCCCGTGCGGCGGAAAAGACAAATGCCGATGTCATTGTTTTCGCCGGTGTTCATTTTATGGCTGAAACCGCTAAAATTATCAATCCGGATAAGCTCGTGCTTATTCCTGATATGAATGCGGGGTGTTCGCTGGCAGAAGGATGTCCCGCTCCGCTTTTGCAAAAATTCAAAGATAAACATCCTGGTCATATTCTCATAAGCTATATTAATTGCTCGGCGGAAGTGAAAGCAATATCCGATATTATATGCACATCCTCAAACGCCGGGAAGATAGTCGGTCAGATTCCCCCGGATACGAAAATTATATTTGCTCCGGATAAAAACCTCGGCAGATACCTGATTAAGAAAACGGGCAGGGATATGGTGCTCTGGCAGGGAGCTTGCATCGTTCATGAAACTTTCAGCAGTAAAAAAATATTACAGCTTAAACTTGAATACCCGGGGGCGAAAATTATAGCCCATCCCGAGTGTGAGGAATCAATTCTGGATAATGCCGACTTCGTAGGCTCAACGAGCGCCTTACTGGACTTTGCCGAAAAGAATGAATCCGCAGAGTTCATAGTTGCAACCGAGCCGGGTATATTGCATCAGATGGAAAAGAATTGTCCGGGGAAGAAATTTATATCAGCTCCTCCCGAGTCTGCCTGTTCATGTAATGAATGTCCTTATATGAAACTCAACACGATGGAGAAACTATACAACTGCATGAAAAAAAGGAGTCCTGAGATAATTATGGACGAAACACTGAGAAGCAAAGCATATCTTTCTATACAGAGAATGCTCGATATGTCAGAATAAAATCCATTCCGTTAAATAAGCCGGATTTTGTGTCCTTCATTTTCATGAAGGTGACAATCATTTATCTTGGCATGTCATTACTGACATGCTCTTTGCATCCTACCCCGGGAGCGAAGCGGATAAGCAGAACCCTGTAACTCCCTGTACTTGGACTTGCTCCGGATGAGGTTTGTCGATCCCGGAAATTGCTTTCCGGATGGTAGGCTCTTACCCTGCCGTTTCACCCTTGCTCTTTTGGAGCGGTATTCTTCTCTGAGACACTTTCTGACCGCACGACTTGAGTCATACAGTCCCGGGATATTATCCCGGCATCCCTGCTTTAACGGAGTCCGGACTTTCCTCACTCGGGGATTTTTCCCCGGCGCGATTGTCTGTAACGGAATGGATTATTTGTAAATAATAAAAAGAACTGAATTACTTAGTATTACTTAGAAGCGATTCATCAATCAGAATTCTTCCGCAGGACTGGCAAATAAATATGTGTTCAGCCATCCTGATTTCAATTTCCCTCTGCGGCGGCACCGAATTATAACAGCCGCTGCAGTTTCCCCTGCGCACTATTGCCGTAGCATCGCCTTTTAAAGAACCGTTTATTCTTTCATACAGGCTTTTCTGTTTATTGTTTAATTTATCAAGTATAACTTTTCTTTTTGCTGTCAGCTCTTTTTCTTCATCCTCAAATTGTTTATTCAATGAGTTCAGCATTGAACGGTTTTCCTTGAGGTCGGCTTTCAGTTCTTCCACATTTCTGTTGAATTCCAATATTTGTTTAACTAAAGATTCCTGATAGGATTTCAGTTCTTTAATCCTTGCTTCATTCTTTTGTATTAATCCCATTAAGCCGTCAATAGACTTTGTAATCTCGTCGTATTCCTTATTATTCTTCGCTTTATATTTCAGGTCATCATATTTAATCATTTTATCCTCGCTCGTTTTATTTTCTTTAAGCAGGACTTTTTCTTCGGCTTCAAAAGACTTGAGTTTAGCTTTGTCTTCCGTGAGATGTGAGTCAATTACGCTTAATTTCTGACTGAGTTCTTCAATCTTAAAAGGAAGGTCGCCTCTTTCATCGTCAATTTCCGCCAGTTCTCCGTCAATCTTTGTCAGTTCGAAAAGCATCAGTAAAATACCGGAATTATCGGATGCTCTCGCTCCGGTCTCTGTTTCAAAATATTCATAGACTGTAGCTTCTTCATGACGCTCATCACCCGAATCTTTTGGAACAGATTCTCCGTTGATTAAGTTTTCTTTATCGTCTTCCATTATTTATATTATTTTTAGTTTAATTGTCTGGCTGTTAATTATTAACAAAGCATTTGCGCCCATTTTCACTGCTTTTTCTTCGGCTTTCTGATAATTCAATCCGTAATACACAAGTAAGGATTTCAGACGAATAGTTGATTGATTGAAAACCGGATTCAGTTTTATGTTCAGTCTTTGTATTAATGTTTTTGCCGTTACGGATTTTCCGAGTTCGATAAAATAGCCTGACGGTTTACCCGATCTTTTAATAAAATCATATATTTCGTAAGCCGGCTCTTCATAAGGATGGCTTTGCAGAAGTGCTTCCACCACACCGTCCGTATCTTTTTCGGCAAATTCCATTTCAAGCCTTATTTCCTCTTCAAAAGACAACTTTCTTTTCTTTCCTGTTAAGGGGTTTGAGCCTTTCACGGGCATGAATGTCCCGATTCCTTTTTGCCGGAATGAGCATAAAATGTAATTCCCGATAACACCGGCTCCCGATGCCGCCAGGTCAAAAGCTAATTTGTCAGCCCTGCTCAGCGGAACATAAGTGACAATTTTTTTTCTTCCTGAATATTCATAAACTGCAGGTATCGAATTTATTATTTCATTTTCATTGAAAATATCAAATAAATTTTTCATAAGGCAAAGGTATAAAAAAAAAGTGTATCATTTTGATACACTTTTTCAGACTTTAATGATTGAGTATGAACGATAAAAATATTTCTTTGAAAGTATATGTCCGCTTCTCCATATAACGGAATATATACAACACCTTTCGGATTTTCAATACAGAAATTATAACTTAAGGGTTTTGTAAAGAATTTGTATAGGTTTTGTGTTCTGGAGAATATAAAAATGAACAGAAGGAACACCGCTGTTCATCAATTCCTCAACCTGCTTTCGTGCCCATTCTACACCTATATCAATTACATTTTTAGGGTCGGCTTCGGTTATTTCGTTATATAAATCTTCGGGGATGTCAATATAAAAATCTCTCGGTAAACTTGTAAGATGTCGTTTTAACGTAATAATCTTGAGTCCCGGGATAATCGGGACATTAATCCCCGATTCCCTGCAAAGTTTTACGAAGTCAAAATAGTACTTGTTATTATAAAACATTTGAGTGACAACGTAGTGAGCACCCGAATCAACTTTTCTTTTAAGTGTCACCATATCAGCTTTTAAATTAGGCGACTCGTAGTGTTTTTCCGGATAACCCGCAACTCCGATGCAGAAATCCGCGGAGGATGCATCCAGTAAGTCCTCTTCAAGATACTTTCCCTTGTTCATTCTTGAAATCTGATCAACGAGTTCCGATGCGTTTTCATTCGTCGTTTTACCGTGCGGTGTGGGCTTTTTGTATCCTTTATCATCTCCCTGAATTGCCAGAACATTTTCAATACCAAGGTAATTAAGTTCAATTAAAGCATCCTCAGTTTCCTCTTTTGTAAACCCCCGGCACAGAATATGCGGAACAGTATCAACGTTGTATTTATTCTTAATAGCCACACTCAGCCCTATTGTTCCTGGTCTTTTTCTCTTGACTTTTTTTCTTATTTCCCCCGACGGTGTTTCCTCATACTGTACCTCTGCGGCATGTGATGTAACATCAATAAACGGCGGATGCAGGGGTAAGAGTTCTTCCACGATGCTGAAAATCTGTTTTATATCGCCGCCCCTGAGCGGAGGAATTATTTCAAAACTGAAAAAAGGACTTTTTGCCTTAGTGATGTGCTCAATTACTTTCATTTTATTGTTATTAGTTTTGTGCGTCCGGATGCATATTGGAGCCTTTTCCCGTTAGAGCTTCGCTTTTCCCTGATTTTGTATTGAGAATTCCCACAGTGTAATGGTTTCCGTCTTCAGCATCATATAAAATCCTTTCGTCGTCCATCCATCTGTAATTCGCTACACTTCCGCCGTTAACATTATAAGACTGTTTATTTGAGCCGTCAGTATTCATAGTATATAATTTTACACTCGAGCCGCTTATTGAAACAAAACCGATTTTTGAGTCGTCCGGAGAAAATTTCGGGAGATTAGCGCTCTCGATACCTTTTGTAAGCGCTGTCTCTTTTGCGGCTTTATATATGTGTATCGTTCCCTGAAGGTTTTGGTTGAAACTTGCCCAGATTACCAGCATATTATCCGATGATATATCCGGAAGGAGGTTCGCATTGTTGTTATCGCTGATTTTGTAAAGATTATTCTCCGTTGTATCGTCTAAATCAATCAGAATAATCTCTTTTCCCCCATTGTAAAAAGAAGAAAAAACTATTTTTGAGCCGTCTTTAGAAAGTACCTGCTGATTTGAATAACCTAATGATGATATGATAAAAGGTTCGCTGGTATACTGCTCCATTGCGTAAATCGTAAGAACCCCCTCAAAATCAGAATTAAAAACTATGAACTCCCCGTCCATCGAATAAGAAGGATGCTCGCCGCTGAATAAATACCGCGGGTCATCGGGCGTTGCTGAATTAGCGTTGTCAATAACAAATATTCTGCTGTCATCCGTATTGAAAGCTATCTTTGATCCGTCGGGAGACCATCTCGGGAAAAAGCAATCAGTTGACATACTGCTGATTTGCTTTTTATTTTCTCCGTTTTCATCCATAGTAAAGACCTGAAAAACACCGCTCGGATTATCATCGGAAACATAAGCGATTTTTCTTGATGTTTGCGCCTCCGCTGACTTTAATAAAACGATAATAATTAATAACAATAAAAATATATTTTTCATTTAAGTGTTTAAATTTATAACATTATCTTCATCTCTGAATGTATAAAAGAAATTTTTGTTTTTAAAGTTATTTAGAATTCCTATTTACGGCAGGTCTTTTTCGGTTTTTTATTTCAGGAATTCCCTGTTCCAATATATATAATTGGTTGTTAAATATTTATTAATTTCCCGGAGCCGCCTAAATGCCTTAAATTAGTAATAGAAATTATTTAAAATACGGTAAGTTGCTGTTGATTAATAAATCAAACTGTTATTACCGGTAATATGCTTGATATACATACAAAATTCAAAAGGCAGGCAGAGATTCTCGGGCTTGCCCTTATGCGGGACGGAAGTCTCAGTAAAACTGAACTTGAAAAATATTTCGGAGTTGAAGAGCTTACAATAAAACGGGACCTCGAGAATCTCCGCGCATCGGGAATTGATATTCACACGACAAAAGGAGTAGTTGAAATTCAGGGTACAATTAACCAGGAATCGCTTAAGTCTATATTGATTCAATATCTCGGCATGTGTTATTCTTACAATTCGTATGATAAACCTTCGGAACTGATGGTGCGGAAGTTAAAAGATAAAGCCCTTACGAACGTAGTCGTGATTCAGAGGTGTATAGAAGAAAACCGGAAAGTATTGATGACGTATGAAAAGGAATCGGGAACGGAAAAAACGGAAAGGGAAATTTGCCCCTTGCAGATGTTTCAGAGTGAGAATTACTGGCGCGTTCTTGCGATTCACGACGGAATCATAAAACAATTTTTACTGAATAAAATAGTTGATATACGCCCGCTTGAATCCGGGTTTAAGCCCGTGCCGAAAGAAGAACTCGATGAATTATTTGCTAATTCATGGCGAAGCTGGGTTGGGAATGAAAAATTTGAGGTAAAGCTCCTCCTTTCGGAAAAATGGACTAAAAAAGTCAAACCGAGACAGGTAATGGAGAAACAGGAAATTATTGACAGGAAGGACGGCTGGTCTGAATTTAAAATAACCGTTAACAGTCTTGATGAGATTGCAGGGTGGGTTGTCAGCAGGGGAAACGGCGTTAAAGTGATTGAACCGGAAATACTGAAACAAAAAGTTATTGATATCGCAAGCGGAACTCTCGGTAATTATAAATAAAGACGGTGAAATGTTTTATTAAATAAACTGCGGATTATATAATAATGACGGATAATAAAATACCCGAAACTGAATTGATATTTAAAGCTGTTCGAAGCGGGGGTAAAGGCGGACAGAACGTTAACAAAGTCTCGACAAAAGTTGAATTGCTTTTTGATGTTGCAAATTCCCCTTGCCTTTCAGAATCCGAAAAACAAAGAATTACGTTCAAATTAAAAAGTAAGATTGATAAAACCGGTATTTTAAGAATTGTGTCTCAGTCCGAACGCTCGCAATTATTAAATAAAAAGTCTGCTGTGAAGAAATTCAACGATATCATCTCCCGCTCTTTAATTTTACCGCGTAAAAGAATAAAAACTGCTCTGACAAACGCTTCGGAAACGAAAAGACTTGAGAGGAAAAAAATTATTTCGGAGAAAAAAGCGCAAAGAACAAAATTTATTACCGATGACTGATAGTGCGGGCTGTATTGTTTCAGGAATAATATTTAATTCTTTTTGAGAATTCTCAGGCTGAATATTGTTATTAACAGCATAACAAATCCGCCCGAAAGAAACGGATATATAAATCCGTATTCGTAAATAAACAATCCCCAGACAGGACCTAAAAATCTTGCCAATGAACCAAGCGACTGATTTATTCCGAGCACGGAGCCCTGTTCTTCTGCGCTTACATTTGTCGAAATAAGTCCGAACAGCATCGGGTTATTCAGTCCGTTTCCGAATCCGAGTAAGGCAATAATCATTAACAGAACCGGAACTGTATGGGCGAAAGGAATCAAAGTTAAGCCTGCAATAACGAGTATATTACCGTAAATAATGGATTTTTCTTCTCCGATTTTATTCTTGAAAAATTTAATAAAAAACAGTTGTACTACAGCCGCGACAATTCCGAGGAAAGAAAGCGTGAATCCTACCTGTTCCTTATCAAGTGCAAGTCCTTCGGACCTTTCAGCAAATAATACAAACGTTCCGAATATATTGGCAAAAGAAAAAGTGATAAAGAAGAAAATAATCACATATACACCGACTTTTTTGTTTCTTATTACATCTTTAACTGCTCTCAGGTTAACAATCGTTACGCCTTTGAAATCATGCCTGTTCTGTTTCCTTACCGAATCGGGGAGAGTTTCTTTGAATATTGTTACGGCAAGAATGAATGCTGTCAGCGAAAATAACCCGGACAGTAATATCGGGACGCCGTACCCGAAATTCTGCGAGAGAACCCCGCCGAGTGCGGGACCGAATACAAAACCAAGCCCGAATGCCGCTCCGAGAATCCCCATTCCTTTCGACCTGCTTTCTTTCGGTGTTATATCCGATACAACTGCCTGAGCGGCAGACAGGTTTGCCGAAAAAAGCCCTGCAAAGGCTCTTGAAACTATCAGAAGAATTAACGACGGATACAAACCGGAAAGCACAAGAAATGCTATGAAATATGAAATTACATTTCCTGCAAGGCTAATCATTAAAACGGGCTTCCTTCCGTATATGTCCGATAAAGAACCCCAGACAGGAGTGAAAACAAACTGCATTAAAGAATATATTCCTATAAGAATTCCTATCGTAGATTTATCTATCCTAAGAACCGTGTCGGCAAAATCAGGTAAAATAGGAATAATTATGCCGAACCCGAGCAGGTCTATAAATATTGTAATAAATATTACAATAAAGGCATTCTTGTCTTTTCTATTCATAAGTTTTTAGATATCTGTTATTGGTACCGGGCAAAAAGATACAATAAAAATAAAATATGAAAACCAGCCGATAAAAGTCCTGCCGGTTCCGAGAGGTACTTCAAGATCACTGCATACCGGAGGATGCTTTATTTTAATCACAAAGAGAATCAGCAATGCCCATACAAGCCAGTTCAACGAGCCAATATTTACATTAACGTTAATAAGCGGAAGAAGACCGGCGATACCAAAAAATACAAGAGTGCCGAATACCGTATAACCGAGATATTTTGATTTTTCACCGAACATAGCAAAAGATATGTGTCCTCCGTCTAATTGCCCTACGGGCATCATATTCAGCGCAGTAATTAATAATCCAAACCAGCCGACGCACAGAAACGGATAATGGTAAATTTCATTCATCGGCGGAATGAAAAGATTTGTCTGAAACGAAAACAATTTTTCAAACACAAGAAAAACGGCGTTATAACCGAACGTTAAACCCGATAACGGAATTCCCGTTGACTCATATTCCGGATGAATTTGATAAAGATATGAAACCGGAGGAAGTGTCGAAAATCCTATAATCAGTATAATTATTGAAGCAACCCAGCCCGCAATCGGTCCCGAAACACCGATATCAAACAATGACTTTCTCGACTGCAGGCGTGATTTCATTTTTATTACGGCGCCCATTGTCCCGAACGGATTCAGGAAGAGAAACGGAAACGGAATGAAATACGGCAGTGTAACATTTACCTTATGTATCTTTGCCGCAAAATAATGCCCGAATTCATGGATGCCTATCACCCCCATAATCAAAAAAGAATACAACAGCCCCGTCCTGAAGTTATCAAGCTGGTAAGGGTCCTGATTTGCCCAGCCGGCTCCGGCGAGTGTTGTTGTAAAAACGGTTGATAAAAAAAGAATCACGTTTAAAAGAAACGTATAACTCCTTTTCTTTACTTTTTTGCCCGTTAAAGCATCAGCCTGATCATTTATCTCAAAATTATTCTCTGTACTATCCTGCATTATTCAAATTAATTAATAAATGTGTAATATTAAATTCATTAACCTTTTTTATAGTTTCAATTATTAATAAATTACTTCAAAAATTTTTATATATATCAGGGAAGAAATTTTTGAACGAAGACAATAATTTACAGAATAAACAAACAGGGGATAATATACACAAGGCTCCGCTGGCTTTTATGCATCCGGCTTTATTTGTGCTGATTGTATTAATAACAGTATTTTTTACTTATCAGGTCCTCGGAGGCGCCGTCAGTTATTTTCTTTTCGGTGCCGATTTAAAAAGCGGCGGCTTCAGTACAACACTTGCCAGAATCGTAATATCTTTCTCCCAGTTCATGTTTATTCTCGCTCCGGTTTTTTTATTATCCATTTTGCAGGGGAATAAAACAAAGGAAACTTTCAGGCTTAAAAAACCTGATATGAGGATATTTTCTTTAAGTATTACCGGAATTATTGTAGTTCAGCCTGCGCTTCAGGCGTTTATCTATATTCAGAACAAGCTTCTTTTTTCCATTCCGTTCGGCTCGGAATATATACGGCAGTTAAAACAAATTATGGATTCACTGGAGGCAGTAATGCTGACGCTTGTTACTTCTCATTCAATTCCCGAATTTCTGTTTGTGTTGTTCGTGGTTGCCTTAACGCCGGCGATTTGCGAGGAATTCCTTTTCCGCGGACTCATATTCCGGAATTTCGGGAAAATTCTGCCCGCCGGTAAGTCAATATTTTTAACAGGACTTCTTTTTGCGGTATTCCATTTTCATCCCTTTAACTTAATACCGCTCATTGTTCTTGGTGTTTATCTTACATTTACGGTTTATTATTCAGACAGCATATATACTGCCGTTTCCGTGCATTTCATAAATAATTTTATTTCTGCCGCGTTTGTATTTTTTGCCGGTAAAGAAGGTTTTGATAATCCCGAGTCTCCGGTATCAGAAAACGCAGGTCTTTTAATCTACGGAATGGTATCCGCATTATTATTTACCGCCGTTATTTTTGCGATTAAAAAATTCTCAGGAAATAAAAAAACATTACCGGGCTTATGAATAATACTGCAATCCGGATATTGGTTAGTTTCTTTGCAATACCTTTAATGTTATTTTTGTCTTATAAAGGCGGATATTATTTTTCTGTTTTTACGGTTATAATTGCCGCTTTATGCCTTTATGAATTTTATTCTTTATTCGGTCATAAAGGGTTTTATGTGTTAAAAATACCGGGGCTGATATATTCATCGGCTTTGATAATCTCATGGGTTTATTTCAGGGAATATTTTGCGTATCTCCTCTGTTCATCTGTTTTATTTTTTTTAATAGAAGCGCTGAGGAAAGAACGCAGGAATATTTATAATCCTTCGATAGCGATAGCAGGACTGGTTTATATATCGCTTCCGTTTGCTCTGCTTTCCGGGCTGGACAGGGATTACAGGATAGTATTTTTGCTGTTTATGCTCGTATGGGTGCTCGACAGTTCCGCTTATTTTGGGGGGAAATTTTTCGGAAAGCACAGACTTTCTTCAATAAGCCCTAAAAAGACGATAGAAGGCGCTGTTTTTGGTTTTGTTTTTACTGTGATTACAGCGGTGATATTTTATTTTTCAACGGATAATTTAATCACTCCCGGCGAATCCGTAATAATCGGAATATTGGCGGGAATTTTCGGACAGGCATGCGATCTGTTCGAATCATACTTAAAAAGAGCAACCGGCGTAAAAGATTCGTCCGGTATTATTCCCGGACACGGAGGAATGCTTGACAGGTTTGACAGTCTGATTTTTATCACACCGGTAATTTATGTATATTTAAATATTATAAGAAATTTGTAATTTAACTTGAATTGTTTTCCATAATTTCTAATTTTGTATTAAACGAAGAACATTACGAATATTAAAGTGCCGATAAAGAAAAAAAACAATAGAAAACGCAGGCGTAAAAAAGAAGATGAACTTCTGCTTGACGATAATCTCGCGGCTGAAGTCAGGGACTCCGAAGCTGTTGCGGAGGAAGTTGAAGATGATGATGAGTTTATAAGTCAGGTAAAGCAGTTTGAAAAACAGCACAAGAATTCAACAATAGTTAATATTTATGAGCTTGCAGGAAAACCGAAGATTTTCTTAAATATAAACGCAGGCAATAACCGGCTTAAAAAAGAATTCGATAAATTAATTTCCATTCTCGACGGAAACGGTATTATAATTCATTTTCATAATGAATACAGCATTGAAGAGAAGTACCGGTTTTTAGTTGAAGAAGTATTCAAACAGGATGTGGAAAAAGACGGAAGAAAAAATCACGTCACTTTTATTTATGAAGATTTCCACCCCGAAATAATGGACGACGGCGAAGAGGAATTACATTAAATTTTATGAAATAATATGGTCTTATTAAAAAGCAGTCCGGGCAGGTATGAATCTGAAGTGACTTCAGATGATCCGGAGAAAGCCGTCGTAAATCTTTTACTTGACAAAGAAATTGATTTTAAGCAAATACCCTCTTTGGGATTTTCAATAAAATGGAAGAATTAAAATAAATTATATTATGCCAAAATTAGTTATCGTGCGGCACGGACAGTCGCAATGGAATCTTGAAAACCGTTTTACCGGCTGGATTGATATAGACCTTTCACCTAAAGGTATTGAAGAAGCTAATAACGCGGGAGAAAAGCTGAAAGGATACGTCTTTGATAAAGCATATACATCGGCGCTTATCAGAGCTCAGAAGACTCTCGGAATTATTCTCGGAATTATCGGAGAAACGGATATTCCCGTCGAGAAAGACCAGGCTCTTAACGAAAGAATGTACGGTGATTTGCAGGGTTTGAATAAAGATGAGACGCGTAAAAAATTCGGCGATGAGCAGGTGAGAATATGGAGGAGAAGCTATGACGTCGCGCCGCCGAACGGAGAGAGCCTGAAAGATACTTCGGACAGAGTTATGCCGTACTACGAAGCTAAAATTAAACCCGATCTTTTAGCGGGTAAAAACATACTTATCTCGGCTCACGGCAACAGTCTGCGCGCACTTGTTATGTCTCTTGAAAAACTTTCTAAGGAGCAGATACTGGAAACCGAAATACCTACGGGTATTCCGAAATTATATGAGCTTGATTCAGACCTGAATATTATAGAATTTAAATATCTCTGATTCTTTGCCCGAAGACGAAGTTAAAAATATTATTTTCGACCTTGGAAATACTCTTTTGTATTTTGATTTCTGCTATTGTTATGACGGAATAGCAAAGCTTGAGAAAAAATTAAGCGCGGCGAAGCTGAAGAAATTCATCAGAGAGAAAAATCTGGATATAAAACTGATTTCGGGAAAACTCAAGCACAGGGATTTCTTCAGGATTGTCAAGAAAAAGTTTGACCTGAAAATCGGTTATTCGGATTTTATTTATTTTTATTCCGATATATTCTGGGCAAACATTCCCATGAAAAAATTCCTTGAACGTATCTCGCGTATAAAAAAATTCAGGATTTATCTGTTGTCGAATACCGATTCACAGCATATTAATTTCGTTGACAGGAATTTCCCTTTTCTGAGAATACTGAGGAAAAGGGTATTATCCTTTAAAGTAGGAATGTATAAACCCCAGAAAAAAATATTCACTTATACACTGGAAAAGTATTCACTGAAGCCGGAGAATACACTGCTTATTGACGATATGAAAGACAATATTGATTGCGCTAAATCGCTCGGAATCAAAACCATCCATTATAAAGACCACAGAAAATTCCTCAGCGAATTCAGCGCCTTCGCCCG
>JAPLFI010000076.1 GCA_026390755.1 Ignavibacteriota bacterium | reverse complement strand
CGTCGAAATTTCCAAAATCATTGTAAAACTCCTGCTGTCCAAGATAATCCTGCGTATCCCATTTACGTATATCATCATAAATCGCCACCTGCGGATACCATAATCCGATGAATGAATTATTCCGGCTATAGGCACCAATTCTTATAAATGTTTTTTGGGGTATAACCAATTCCCACTGAATAAGTATTTTTTGCTGTGATAAAGGCGCAATAAAGTTTTTAAGTTTAAGGGTCAGTTTGGTACCTGACCTTACGGCAGATTTACTTCCCTCTGAAACATCAAATATCTCATCACTTGTTTTCGCCGAAATAATTTTCACTCCGTCCGTTAAATCTTCCGGGTCAATTTCAATGTTATGCATGTTTCCTTTTTTGAAAACATCTCCGTATAATCTCAATACGATACTTTTCAATGTGTCCGGACTGTTGTTAAAATAAGTAATCTCTTCACTGCCCGTGATTTTTGCGGTTTCGGGATTATACTCCGCTTTAATAACATAGTCTGAACGGTTTTGCCAGTAATTTTTTCCCGGAACACCTTTATAATCACGCGACTCTTTTTTATATGCTCTTCTCACTTCATTCGGAATGAAAATATTTTTCTCCTGCGGGATACCGGAAAGAATTGAAACAAAAAACAAAATAGCGGAAATAATAAAGACTTTTGCCTTCATAAAATTTGATTTATTTACTTTAAGTACATTTGTAAAAATATATGAAGATGCATTCAAATGAAATGACAAATTCCGACAGAAGAAAAAACAGCGAGATGAGTTATAGAAGGTAAAATTATTATTGTTATTTACGTTAATCCCCCGTTAACTGAAGAAGAAAACGAACAATCTGTCTGTTAAGTCTTATATTGCTTAGGTATCATTTGATACTATTTAATGCATAGAATAATCTATTACGTTCCTGCCCACAAAATCTCCGTAATGAATTCGCTCTCAACGGTTGTCATATCTTAAGGAAATACTGTTACCGAAAAATCAGTTATTTGGCTTATTTCTTTTTATATTAACATTTATATTAACGGTAAATACAAAAACTAAATAGTTTAATTATGAAAAATTTTACTTTATTTGGGAATAAGTTAATAATTCCTTCCCTTTTAGTTATTTCAGCATTCTGTGTTATACTGTTTCAGGGACAATTTCCCGACCATCCCATTGACGATAATGACCCGAGATTTGAGAGACCTACACAGGAATCACGTTCTGTATTCTCTCCCCCGCGGGGTGATCAGCCGATGGTTGTTACGGTAAACAATTTTGACAACTTTGATATTGGTATTGATTATTATGAACAATACGGATCGTCTAATCCGCTTAACCCTTTATGGATATTTTTCGGAGTTAATGCGAACGGCTCGCCTCAGAACGCACGCGGGACAACAAACGGAGGCATTAACTGGTATCTTAATAATCCCGGTTATCCAGGAGGAACCTGCTGTGACCCCTGGGCAACTCATACAGGAAGCGGCGTTTTAATTTATGCGTCAGGGGTAACCGGTCAGTATGTTTACCGCTCGACAAATAACGGATTGAACTGGTCGGCTCCGATTTTATCCGTCAGCGGAAACGACAGGAACCATGTGACTGCCGAATATACGGGAAACGGTCCTTATGCCAATTATGTCTATGCGGCAATGACTCCAGGTAATTTTGCCAGAAGCACTGATGCCGGCTTAACATGGACAACGACTTTCTCCCCAAGCAATTCTTTGCCCGGTTGTTATATTGCAGTCGGACCGAACGGTGCAACTGACGGAGGTTGTGTAATGTATGTTACCAATACCGGATCTTCTAATGGCGGAAGAATTTATAATTTTTATCGCTCAACAAACGGCGGCGCAAACTTTACGCTTATGTCAACTCAGTCCGGCTGGACAGGATATGTCGGTTATTATACGGGAAGCAGGCACACAATTAATAATGCAAGAACCGATTCTCACCCTAAAATTGCAATGGATAATTCCAACGGACCTTACAGGGGAAGATTATATTGCGTTAATGCATCGAACGATCCCCCGGGAAACGGAAATAAACCCGACATCTGGCTTCGCTACTCAACAGACCAGGGGGCAACATGGTCATCGGGAATAAGAGTTAACGATAATCCCAATCCCACTCTGAGCGACCAGTGGTTTCCTGAAATATTCTGCGAAAGAACTACAGGTAAGTTATATATACACTGGTATGATGACAGGGCTAACCCCGCAACATTTCAGACCGCTATTTACGGAACATATACGATAGACGGCGGACAAACATTCGTAACCAATCAGCAGATAAGCAATGCTACTTTCACATTTCCGAATCCGCCCGCTGCACCTAATTCCTACAGAGGGGATTATACAACGGTTACCGCGAATAATCCAAAGGTCAGTTTCAGCGTCTGGGGTGACCACAGAAACGCAACCGCTATGAATTTGGGAGCATATTTCCCTGACTTTGCGATGAGTGTTATTCCCGCGGCGATATCTATGAACGGACTAAATGACAGCTCGTTCGCATCTGTAAGCGTACCGGCGGTAAAATTATACAGTGATACAGCATTATTTTCGGCAACAGTTACAAATCCTCCGGGAACAGGTTCCATTACTTTGACGTTCTTAGATAAAACGGCGAATACACAGAAAAACCTGCTGACCACATTTCCCGATTCACTGAGGCTGAGAATTAAGACAGCAGGCGGAGTTCCAAACGGTTCATATACTGTCAGGGTTGTGGGTAACGGTCCTAACGGAACGCCTGTGCATGAAAGATTTATCACTCTCGGCGTTGGAATAACGGGTATAGTGAATAATTTCGGCATACCGGACAAATTTAATTTACAGCAGAACTACCCGAATCCGTTTAATCCTTCGACTAATATTGAATTCGGTATCCCGCAAAACGGTTTAGTTTCTCTCGTTGTTTACGATATTTCAGGCAAGGAAGTAAAGAGAGTTCTGAATAATATTAATTACAATGCCGGTAATCATAAAGTTCAGTATTATCCAAATGGAATTTCATCCGGAGTTTATTTTTACGCGCTTTATTTTAACGGAGCGTTAATAGATACAAGGAAGATGATTCTGATTTATTAAAATACGGTTTTCTTTATTTTTCAGGGGAGTGATTTACGTGAAATCACTCCCCTTCTTTTTATTACCTTATTGTTTCAAACGGTTCATTGAATGAGCCGTTTGGCTTTATCAGCAGTTTTGCTGTTTTGATAATCAAAAATCAGATTGAAACGCCGCAGGGCATCGTTGGATATTATCAAAATATTCCTTTTTGTACGTTTTTTAGTTTCACCGTATCAGCATGAAGCAGTCTCAGGTAATTGTTTTTCGAGTGCTCAAATCCGACCCAGCAAAAATAGTTTCCGATTGTACTGCCGCCCGAGCAGTTTAATGGAATTAACGAACCGATAGGCTGTTGTGTTTCAACGTGTTTATATTTTATTCCTTTCACATTAAGATAAATCTGTATTGCATCGAATACGAGGGCTATTTCAACAGGTACGGTCGTAGGAATTTGATAAGGTACAACATTACCGAGACCTGCCCAGCCGAACGGTACAAGGTCCTTTGAATTAACAACTCTGTGTGACTGTGCATTTAGCGAGGCAGAGAGAATACTATTGTAATGGTATGCAAAAGAAGCATTCCCGACGGTGGGCGAGGCAAACGTGTAAGCTTCGAGCGCGAATTTGTTCGCGAAACCCTTATCGGCGAACCATGCTGTAATCAATGTTGCAAGCGCTCCTCCAAGACTGTGTCCTGTAATATACATTTTCAAATGCCCGTTTGGTATATTATTCAGGTACGTTTCAAGACTCTGTCCGCTGACAGGGTCAACCGTCGCAAGAAGCGTATCAAGTCCGGCGAGGGAACCAACGGCTACCGAGTCATCCGTCCCGCCGAAAGGATATTTGGCAAGCTTCCAGATTTCCATATCTTCTATAATATTCGACGGAAATTCCCAGTCCGTACCTCTCACGGCTATTGCGTAATAAATCGTGTCGCTTGTCGTGTCAACGGCAACATACATCATATTACCCCGTCCGGGACTTATTCCGGGTCCCCATGCAAGCTCCCATCTTCCTCCGGTTGCGTAAGTTGAATCAGAGAGCTGAAGTATCAGGGAATCTTTTATTTCGGCTATATTCGGATTATTCTCGGCAGTGTAGCAGAGAGCCGCAAGCGTCATATTGACAGCGGCTTCTGACTCGAGGTAACCGCCGAAGAATGACGGAGCCAAACTACTTCCCGTAATTGTATCTCCCGTGCAACTGTAACAGGAGATAATTATCAAAAAATATATTACTCCGATAAACGAGTTTAGAAACTGTTTTCTGGTCACAATTTTTTTTAAAGCTAACCACTGTAATTCTATAATACAAGGAATTTTTGAGCGGATAATGGTAAAAGTTTTAGGTTGAAATATATAAATTAATCTGACTAAATTCAGCAAATAATGTTTGCGAGACACAATAATATGCAAAAGACAATTAAAATACTCATTGTAAGGCAGGAAAGTAATATGGTCGGTGACACTGTATGCCTGATCCCTGCCGTTAAAGCACTGAAACTGAAATTTCCGGAATCCTATATAACGATGGTGTACGGATGGTCGCATTATAATGTGTCTTACAAGAAAATAATACCTGAACTGGACGAAGTTATTTATTATGATAATTCATCTTTAAAATCTAAAATTAAATTTTTTAAAATGCTCCGCAGGGCGAAATATGATATTGGGATAGTACCTTCGACAATAAAAATATCGAGTAATTCTCATTTGATTAATTTTTTTTCCGGGGCAAAGAAAAGAGCCGGTGTCCGGAGTGTTGACGGAAAAACAAATAAACTCCGTTTTTTACTTAATATAAAATCGGATTTCGACTGGAAAAAACAAAAGACCCATCAGATGGAAAGAGGTCTTGAAGTGGTCAGACAAATAGGCTGTGATTTGAGTAAAGAAGAGATTATTAAAACACGATTCAAACTTTCAGATTCTGCTTTATCTTTTGCGGAAAAATACATAATTAATCAATTCCCGGATAAAGAAAAACTCATCATCGGATTTCATCCGGGCGCAGGACAAAAAGTTAATACCTGGCATTACAACAACTTCGCTGATTTAATAGAGTTGATTGACAGCAAATACAAGCCATACATTCTTATAACCTCGGGGGAAATTGATAAGGAAATAACGAACCGTTTGTCAGATATACTCAAAGAAAAAAAGATTAATTTTATAATATGTGACAAGAAAGACGAAGAGTTCGTTGCAGTTTTGAGCAGGATATCGTTATACATAACTAACAATACGGGAGTAATGCATCTGGCAAGTATTTCAGGCACAAAGGTACTCTCATTCTTCATTCCGTCAATGTGTTATCAGTGGCCGCCTATAACTGAAGGATGTGAATATATCGTATCTCCTACGGACAATATCAACGACATTGAGGTTAATAACGTATTCGAAAAAGTGATTTCAATGACGGGGGGCAATACCCGATAAATCCTTATTAATTATTTCTTCTTTCCGTTCAAAGTTTTATCGGGTTTAATTTTTGCATCCGTGCCCTTGCACCATTTACCGTTGAATGATTTTCCGTCCGCCGAAACCGTAATCTCAAATTTACCCGCGTCGTTAGGCGAACTGTATGTCGGAAACCTTGCCCATTCTCCCGTGATTTTTGTTCCGTCGGATGAAAGTGTACCTTTCATACCGCCCAGATTCTTACTGCATGTCCCTATCACCGTACTTCCCGTAATTACAAATGATACTGACCCGAATTCAGCGGTTTCCCATGAACCTGAAAAAAGCGATGTTTTGCTTTCCTTTGTTTCTTTACCCTTGTTTTCTTTTCCGAACGTCAGAGAGTTGCCGCTTGCAACAGTGATTTTTCCGGATGATGATTTCGGATATTCAATTTTATCAATTTTATCTTTTGTTACTCTGTAAAGAATTCCCCCGCTCCCGTTAAAATCAAGATTTAACGTTACCTCTTCATCGTTTTTGCATGGTACAATTACGTAATCGCCATTATCGTCTATCCTCTGTTCGGCAGATGTGTTGTTTTTCAATTTATCGGCAACCGCAGAAAGTTTATTGCCGCTTTTCAAAATTGCGGAATAACTTTTCACACCGGATTTATCCATGATTATAAGAAAATGCTCTTTTGACCCCTTCAAAAATAATTGCGGATATTTAAGTTTATCTGAAATATCCTTAAAAGAAGTCTTTTCGCCGCCGCCTTTCTTTTCATTCATTATCAGTGCAACAATCTGCTGGACATTTGTTGAAAGTGATATCATCTTAATGATATTCTTCATGCTTTTGGTTACCGGCTCGATATTCCCGGTTATTACATTCTTTATTTGCTTAGCGCTTTCCACGCCGCCGCAAAAAATTCCGAACAATCCAACTGCCGCATCCAGAAGTTTGCCGTCTTTTATGGCACCCTCGTACATTACTGCGTCGGCTGTTGCCGAGACAACGTCACCGTAAGCCATTAAGCCCCCCGTCAGGAAATCAATCATGACCTTGCTCATAGGAATTAATGCGGTTTTTAAAAATTCATCGGTGCCGTCCCTGTATTGTTCAACATTAAATGAGATTGTTTTGGAATTATTGTTTTGCTGTTCGGGATAATTTATATCAATCAGTTCAACATTAAATTCATACATCCCCCTGTCGAACATCATCACAAACGGCAACGCCTCCCTGCTGGTCTTGCAGAGAATATATTTACCGTCATTTGATTTCTTTATGGTTACAAAAGCATCGCCCGACGATGTAACAATGTTTTTACCGAACATATACCCTTCAAACAGTGTAGTGAACCTGCTCAGATAGTCGTCGGAATATTTTGACATTACCGGTTCCTGGCTTATTGTCTGCGGCTCTATTCTGACCCTCATTTTTATATCGAAATCATCAAGTATTTTCTCAAGGTCGGCATTCGGATGAAAATTATCCGCAATATATATTTCCAGTGGTTCGGGAAGACCGGGATATACCGTTCCTTTCCATTTCCTTTCTATATTCTGTACCGTTAAATCCACTCCGATAGAAATATTAACAACCTGCTTGAAATTTATCTCCGGAATTTCAAGAGTAACTTCTTCTTCAACAGCCTGTGAATGTACTATGCTTCCCGTATTATGGTAATAAAATTTATATTCCTGCCCCGGTCTGATTTTTGTAAGCAGCGGCGCTTCTCCGCCAGGATTATCCGTGCTGTTTGTAATCAGTCCGAGAGCATCTTTTGTGGTAATACTTGCCTGATAACCGTCGCCTTTCGGAGGAGCATTAATAAACACTTTTAATTCGTTGTAAAACTGAGCCCCCTGCGGCATGATAATATGTTGTGCGGAAAAGAACGACTTTATATTCCGGTTTAGAATAGTGATTGGAATCACCGAGATTTCCCCGCTTGCGACGTCGGTTGCCTTTACCTGAATAGTGACCTCGTTCTTTCCGTTCAGAGCATTCTCGCCGGGTGCGGTAAAGGTAAAATACGCTCTACCGTCTGAGCCGGTTACGGCTTCCGCAGTATTGAAAGAACCAAGTTTATCGCCGGTAAATTCAATTCGCACTTTTCTTCCTGATTTAGCCTTCGGGTCGGAACAGTCAACATCTGCCTGCAGTTTGCAGGTGCTGTTTTCCCCGGGAGATGTGAAAACGGAAGAATTCGACTGGTTGTATAAATTAATTATTGCTTTGGAAGTGTTTTCGGTTACTACAGGAATATCTCCGGATATTTTCTTAAACTGTTTCTTTTCGTAATACACATGCCAATTCGGTTGCTCTCTCCATTCTATTAATGTCAGGACCCCTGTTTTACAGTCAAAAAACCCCATAATATCAGGAGAGTCCGGGCAGTTGTAAATCCCGAGGCCTTCAATAAGTCCTGCAACTTCAGAGGGAATACTTACGTTTGGATTTTTGAAGCTTTTTTTGTCAGGTGGCGTTAAATAATCTAAATATGCTGTAAAATCAGAAAAAAGAACTCCGGCAAATTCACAACTTATCAGAATTGTATTTTTATTGTAAATGTTTACAGAATTTATTTCACAGGCTTTTATTTTTCCGTTTTTGGTTATAATTATTTTGCTTTTTTTATTATTAAATTTGATTATCTCACCCTCCCATGTGCCATAACAATTATCAATGCTTTGTCCAAAAACATTACCGGCAAAAAACAAACTGACTACTTTAAATAACATAGTTGTAATTACAACAGTCGAAAAGCCTTTTTTCATAAGATTAAGAATTAAAATATATTAAAAAATTCAACTTATTCAAGAAGAATGTATCCGTAATAAAGTATATTAATACTTCTCCCGTTTTACCGGGAAATTAACATATCGCATTATTTGCCGGGGATATGCAAATTATCTGTACCCCGTCAAAGCCGGTAAAAACTATTGCATCTTAAGCTTTAATTTCCCGTCCGTGATATTGATTTTTTTTTCGGCATCGTTTACCATTCCCGTAGCAGTGAAATTAAACGTCCCTTCAATTTCCTTGTCATCTGCCTTGGTTATTGTAAGTTTACCTGCATCCGAAAAATACATATCAGATTCGGTTTTCACCTTCTGGTCTTTATTTGTTCTGTATTGCGCGTGTCCGGGTTTATTTTCTTTTGACAGTGCAAATTCCCCGGTTTTCAAAGAAGAAAGGACATAGACGAAGAAATCATCATATTGTCCGCCGTCAACATCCACTTTAGCGTAAATTGTAAACGATTTGTCGTCTTTTTTAACGAAAGTTGCAGGGTCTGTAAGTAAAAAATCTTTGCCGTCAATTTTACAGGCAAAACCTGAGACAAATTTGACTTCTTCTTTCTTTGTGTCTTTTGAGTCTGTACTGTCAGTTTTTTGTGATTTACCGCATCCGAAAAAAAGTTCTGCTGAAAGCGATAACAATAAGACGATAACGAAAATTGTGAGATTTTTCATTTTTTATCCCTCCGGTTTGATTTGTAATGTTTAAAATTAACAAATATTATTAATAAAAAGTAAAT
>JAPLFI010000274.1 GCA_026390755.1 Ignavibacteriota bacterium | reverse complement strand
TCGGCAGTACTTTCATGGACACGTCATTCACGAACGATATCAAACCGGCATTCAACATCGGAGCATTTTTAACGTATGACATCATCGAAAATTTCAGTATTAAACTGGTAGGGCAATATACGAATAAAGGCGGATATACTAACGTTTCAGGTTTCTACGGCACCAATCTGACTGCAATTGACAGAAAATACCGGACTACAATTGATTACCTGCAGTTTTCATTGCTCCCTCAGCTAAATTTTCCGTTTGCTAATAAAGTTAACGGAAGGAATGCATACAGCAACAAGGTTTACTTTAATGCGGGTGGATATTTATCAGTCAAGCTGGGCGCTAAGGAGTCTACGCAGAATCTTACATTGCTTCAACAGCAATATACAGAGAAAGACATATCAGGCAGTGTTACCGGTACTGATGCAGGTCTGATATTCGGCGGCGGTATAGTTTACCGCGGCTTCATGCTTGAATTCAGGTACGACCTCGGACTGACAAATATTACCGAAGACACGGCTCTGAAAAATGTTCTTAATATAAAAAACCGGAGCATAAATATTTCTCTTGGATGGATAGGAGTATTTTAAAGATGGGAAAAATAATAAATCTGATAATATTTGCATTTATCGTTTATATCTCAACCGCTTTATATACGGGCTGTGAAACACCTATTTATCAAATTGTCGGATACAGCGGCAGCTGGAAGTTTGATTACAAATACGATAACGGAACGCCATTCGGACAGTCAATACTGACTATACAGGATACTGGTTCGTTTTGCGGAAAATTTATGATAATCTCGACGGGCGGACAGTATTATGTTAAAGGGCGGGTTACTGCGGACGGGCTGGTTTATGCAGGATTTGCTAACGGATGCGACAGCGTCGTAACCGGTAATATCAGCGGTACTTTTACCGAACTGATGGGTGCCGGATACGCATCGGGTAAATTCAGCGATACTCTGCGGAATTCGGCATACAAAGGTACCTGGCAGGCGAGAAGGAATTAAAAAAAGCCCCCGTTTTTAAAAACGGAGGCTTAAATAAAAAAATTTATATCTGATTATTACTTTATCAGAACCATAGCTTTTACGTCAGAGAAATCTCCTGCCGTGAGCTTGTAATAATATACTCCGCTCGCGAAGGTTGATGCATTAAAATTAATATTGTAAATGCCTGATGCCTGTTCTGAATTAACCAATGCGGAAACTTCCTTGCCCGATGCGTCATAAATTTTCAGTGATACAAACGAATTTTTTGATATTCTGTAACTGATGTTAGTTGACGGGTTAAAAGGATTCGGATAGTTTTGCATAAGCGTAAACTCTCCCGGTGTTTCAACTGCCGGATTCCCTAAACCGGTTATAATTCCGAGCGTTCCGTTCAGAGTGATATCCTGGGCGTAAACACCGCCGTCTATTCTGCCGTCACTCCATGTAACGATTGAAGCGCCCGACTGCGGAATTATTTCGTAAGTGAATTTTGATTTCGAGCTCGAGCTGACTGCAAGTCCTTTTCTGCCGCTTCCGCTCCAGACATAATCTCCTGCGCGGTTCATACGGAATGCATAAAGTTTATTAGTGTTCCCGATAAGTGCTTCATTATATAGAAACACTACTGCAGTATCTTTCGTTACGCATTGCTGATTTACTGTTGAGAAAAGCGACGTCAGCGGAATTATTGGCTTTCCGTTGTCAGTCCATTGCCTCGTTCCGTTAGCAGAGAATTTCTGAACGAATACTCCCATTTGTGTTTGTCCGGAATTTGACTGCTTGTAAATCGTGTAAGTTTCCTGTGTTGAAGGCATATAAGCTATGCCTGCGTCTAAAGTGTTCATTCCGGCAGTAGTTGAAACCGAAGAACCGTTTACGGGGAACAATTTCACTCCGGTTGAAGAAAAATGCTGAACGTATGAAGTCATAACATTAACCGAGCTCCTGTCATCCTGCCAGACGAAAAATGCTCCGTTACTTCCGTCCTGAAGAATTTTCGGTACGAAGAATCCGTTAACTTTGCCGAGCGAATACACGGTATCTCTGGGATTTGTCCAGAGAGGCGTTGCCGGGTCAACAAACTTGGTGGCATATAGTTTATAATTTGCGGCTACAAGAAAAGAGCCCGTATAAGTTGACCATAAAAGAATCACAGCCCCGTTATCCGACGGCGCAAGTGCCGGAAATGTAAAATTCTCACCTGCCAGCGCGGCAAGTTTATACGGAGAAGAACCGTACAGTTTTGTTCCTGTCGGTGAAAGTTTTTGTATTGCTACTTTATTTGGAGTTGAGCTCCAGATCCATGCGATTACAAAATTTCCGTCGGATGTCTTTGCAATTTTCGGGTTTGCCTGATAAGTTCCTGCCGAATCAGAAAGAGTTACACCGTTAGCTCCCCAGAGAAAAACCCCGGTGGGACTGATTCTGTACGCATAAGGGTTTATTGATGTGCCCGCGCGTGTATCGGTAAATGCGAGAACGCAGTTATTGCTGTCGTCTGTTATTAAATCCCAGTCAACTAAGGAAGAACTTTGAGAGTTATTGCTTATCAGCAGTCCGTCTGCGGCAAACTGTTTTACGCCCGAGGCATTAAGCCTCTGTAGATACACGGCGTATCCGCTTGAGCGGTTATCAAACCAGCCGATGTAACATCCGCCGTCTGAAGTACGCGCTATTTTCGGAAGCACTTGCTCTCCCGTCACGTCGCATATGCTCAGGTTTACCGTCGAATCGGCTGACCATTGTGAATATGAATTTCCGCTGATTCCTAAAATAATAAGAACAACCGGAAACAATAATTTAATTAGTGTTTTCATTTCTTTGTTTTAAGTTCATTCAAAATTGAGAGAATCAATTATTAAAATCAAGTCTCAAATATGAAATACCGGTTGTGAAAATTCAGAGACAGATATCGGACATGATTATCCACCCGGGTGAAAATCACTGCAACATTTATATGAAAATTCCGTAGTTTAAATTAAGAGAAAATAATACTATTTTTAAGTAGAAGGAGAATAATTCAATGAAACACATCACATTTATATTAGCGTTAGCGGTTCTTGCAGGTGTACTTTTCGCCTGCGGCAATTCCGACCGAAAGATTAAAGAAGAAAACAAAGAACTTACTGAAGAGTTGAAAGACCTTGAAAAAGAAATGAAGACACTAAAAAAAGAATTCTCGGGAATTGATACATCGGCGGGACAAAACCGGAGAATAACAGAAAGCGGTGAAAGCGAAATGATAACTTCACTGAAAGATGAAAGCTTTCTGAAAAAATTCGATTTTTATAAAACATACAGAATATCAGGGGATGCGGTTTACGTAGCGGCGTCAAAGGATTCAAAACCGTCTAATTTCGTTTACACAAAATTCACTGTTACGGGCGACGCATCACTCACGAAATATGAATTTGTTCCCACCAATATGGATATAGTTGAAGCCATAAAACTCAGTGAGCGCTACTTAAGCACATGGGAAGGCATAAAGAGGAAGATAAATAAGAAGATAAAAATCAAAGACGGCGAAAAAGAAGAAATTATCTTAGAAGATTTTGAATAGTAAACATCGCGAATTATAACGCTTACAATTTCATAAAAGAGGCGGGACTAATCTCGCTTTTTTTATGTAGTATAATAAATATATGGTAACTACTCAGCTATCATTAACAATACAATGGAACGCAGATAACGCAGATTAATATGATGAACGCAGATAACAATCAGCGTCATCAGCGTTCTAAATTAGCGGGTGAGTAGTTACGTATTTTCAAACAAAAAAATTTCTAAATTAGCGGGTGAGTAGTTACGTATTTTCAAACAAAAAAATCTTATTTAATCATAACAATCAGCGTCATCAGCGTTCTAAATTAGCGGGTGAGTAGTTACGGAAAAAGTTACCGGTATAAGCCGTATATTTTAAAAACATTAACTCTGGAAGATGAAACGAGTAATCATAGCAGGGGCAAGTTCAGGAATCGGCAGGGAACTGGCGTGTTTGTATGCCCGTGCGGGCAACAGGACAGGCATAACAGGAAGACGTATTGAACTGCTGGAAGAACTTAAAACCGAATTCCCTTTAAATATTTTAGTAAAACAACACGATATCACTTCGGAAAACGGCATACAAAAACTTGATGAACTTGTAAGTGAACTCGGCGGACTTGATATTATCATCATATCATCGGGTTGGGGTAAACAAAATCCCGGGCTTACTCCCGAAATCGAAAAACTTACTAACGATACTAATGTCCGCGGATATTCCGATACGGCGGTGTGGGCGTATAAATACTTTGCCGGACAAAAAAGCGGACATATTGCGTGTATAAGTTCAATCGCCGGAATACGCGGCATAGACGTATGTCCGTCATATTCAGCTTCAAAAGCGTACCAGATAAACCACCTCGAAGCTCTCCGGCGAAAAGCAAAGAAAGAGAAGAAAAATATCATCGTTACGACAATAATACCCGGATTTGTTGATACTGTTATGGCGCAGGGTGATTTTATATTCTGGAAATCGCCGGTAGAAAAAGCAGCAAAACAAATATACAATGCGCTGGAAAAACGGCGTAAAATTGTATATATCACAAAGCGCTGGCGATTGATTGCATGGCTTTTAAAAATCCTCCCGGGCTTTCTGCAGGAAAGAGTATAGCATACGGAAAAGCGCTGAAAATTGATATTTAAGTATGATATTTGATTAAGATATCTAAAATACCTATATTAAAGAAATTAGATTTATAAAACTTATGAAAAAATTAATATACTTTTTCGTCGTACTGATTTTGGGGGTATCGTCAGTTACAGTTGTTTACTCTCAGCAATACTGTATTCCGGGGAGATTTGACACAAGTTACGTTTTTGCCCCCGCTATGATTGACACTCAAAATGTAGTTTACGGAAACAATATTGATTATCTCGGTAATCCTGTTAATCTGAGTTTTCTCATTGCATATCCGAACACGGCAATAGACCCTTTGCCTAAACGGCCGTTTGTTTTATTGATTCACGGCGGCGGTTATGTTGACGGAGATAAATATCAGCTCCAGCCTGTTATGATGGACCTCGCTATGAGAGGATACGTATGCGCTTCGATAGATTACAGAATCGGATGGCTAACGGGCGGTAATCCGTTTGCCTGCAACGGAAGCGGATACTCTCTTGTACAGGCAATATACCGCGCTGTGCAGGATTCGAAAGCTGCTTTCAGATATTTCGCTTTTAATGCTGACCTGTATAAAATTGACACTGCTTATATGTTCTCGGGCGGAATCAGCGCGGGAGCAGTGACAAGCCTGCTGGTTTCTTATGCCACCGAACAGCATTTTACTATGTACTATCCGAATATAGT
>JAPLFI010000415.1:3738-4825 GCA_026390755.1 Ignavibacteriota bacterium | reverse complement strand
GGGGTTGCCTGTCAATAGCATAAATGTTAACCACCCCCCTTCCCGCTCTTTATCTTCCCCCAAAATATTGCTACTTTTCATTCAATTATATTCGCTATGTTCCCCTTAGCTGCACACTTTTAACGGTGTGTTGATAATATTTGTCTGAATAATTAACAGAATCTGTTAATCAAAAAGTGCAATATGGAATACAAAGTTTGTCCCGGAATGCGCGTGACCCCAATCGTTACCCTTATACCCAAAATCAGTTCAGCACAATCATCAGAGAATAAATTCATTTCTTGTTCCATATTTTATTCTGGTGTGGGAGTAAAACATAATATTATTATAAAAGAAACAAACACTATTTATCTTGTATCTTTTATTAATTCGGCAAGTTCAATATCATATTCACAGTAATAAAACGGCAATAGCTCAATAATAGTGTAGGAGAATAAAATGTTTAATAAACTAAAATCTACCGGTAGTGTAACAACGCTCTTCTTTGTCGGTGTAATATTCATATTTCTTCTAAACGGCAGTGGTGGCTCCAACCCTCCGTTCAAAACACAGCACAAGCCCTTACCCAAAGAAAGTTCGGCAATCAACACAACCGATTCTTTCCGTTGCGGAACAATGGATGTATATTATAAAATGATTAAGGAAGATCCAAACTTTGTAAGAAGACAACGTGAACTGGAAATATTTACAAAAGATTATATCAAAAAAATAAATCCCGGTGACAGAACAGTGCTGGGCGGACATGACGTTTGGGACAGGGATAAATATCTTAATATTTGGACTTGCAATCTCAGTTTTGTGGGGGGATATTCTCAATTCTCGGGGGTAATTCTGCAACCGACGGCAATGTAATACATTATTCGGTTTGCGGAACTTTTGGTCCCTTTGTAAATCCTAACTTGAAAAAGGGCAGAATCGCGACTCACGAAATCGGTCATTGGTTTAATCTCAGGCATATATGGGGCGACTCTTACTGCGGAGATGATTTCGTTGATGACACGCCTACTCAGCAAGCAGCGAATGGCGGATGCCTCACCTTCCCTCATGTAACCTGTAACAATGGTCCGAACGGGGATATGTTTATGAA
>JAPLFI010000415.1:0-3677 GCA_026390755.1 Ignavibacteriota bacterium | reverse complement strand
TGTAAGAATATTTATACAATCGGTCAATCAGCCAGAATGAATGCCGCAATAAACAGCTACAGGGTAAGTTTGCTCACCTCTAACGGAGGAGTTCCCGTAAACGGTGTTCCGATTACACATTTCAGGTCTGATAAAACGACTATTAACCCGGGACAAAGTATAAACTTCTTCGATGAATCAGGTGGAATCCCGACCGGCTGGCAGTGAACATTTGAAGGCGGAGTTCCATCCGCCTCTAATCAGCAAAATCCTTCTGTTGCATATCCAAATGCAGGTTTTTATTCTGTAAGACTAAAAGTAACGAATTCATACGGAGCGGATTCTGTAAATTATATTAATTACGTTAAAGTTCTCGGCGTGAATATGTCGTCTTTTTCTGTTGTTTATCCTCCGTCAAATACATTTATAAATACGTATGCATCGGATACCGCAAGAAGTATATTCACATGGACTAAATCAAGTTCACATCCCTCAATCAGATATAAATGGAAAATACGAAAAGACGGTACTTCCGTCGATTTATCTTACAATAGTAATAATAACGGCTCTGATTCTGTGATTATTCTAAGAAACAGTTTCCTTGATTCTCTTGCAATGAGCTTCGGAGGCGGCAGCGATACTGTATCTTGTCTTTGGAAAGTATTTTCGTATAATGGCACGGATTCCTTGTCATCGCAGAATCAAAACTTTATTTTCATAGTCCGGCATTCAGTCAGCATAAAAGTGATTTCATCATCTGTTCCGGTTGAATTTAAATTGTTTCAGAATTACCCGAACCCGTTTAACCCCGTAACAAAAATTAGTTTTGATATTCCTGTTCGTCATTCCGGCGAAGGCCGGAATCCCGTAGTTAAATTGATTATATTTGACGCCCTCGGCAGGGAAGTGGAAACGCTTGTCAATCAGCAAATGAATCCCGGCTCATATAATGTATCGTGGGATGCTTCACAAAATACAAGCGGGGTATATTTTTATAGAATGACAGCAGAGGGATTCAGCGACACAAAAAAATTACTGTTGCTTAAATAAAATCGGTAATAGTATTGTTGCTGTGTAATTATTCCGATAGTCGTGCAAAAATTGTACGCACCTTTACTTAAAAACTAAACAGATACCGGCATTACAAACATTCTGTTTGAGGTTGGTATTCTTTTGTTCCTGGCTCTGATTTCTTCAAGGGATAATTCTATTGCTTCTTTAATGTTGGTCTGAAGTTCATCGAGTGTATCACCCTGTGAGTAACATCCGTCCAGAGATGGACATTCTGCCCAATAACCGCCTTCTTCGGCTTCGTGTACTAATATTTCAAAAATATTTTTCTTCATGTATATTATATTAATTTTTTAAAATCATCTGGTTTAAGCTTTAAGTCTTTTGTAATTATTTTATGTGCTAACCCTTCTTTAATAGTCTTTCCCTTATGATGTGGTATTACGATAACATTTCCTTCTGCATTCCCGAACAAAACGTGAACCCTTTTTGTCTCAAAATCTTAAATCCTAACTTTAGCAGAGATTTTTCGAAATCCTTATATTTTAAAGATGATAGTATTCCCACAAATAATTTATATTAATTTCTTATCAAATATAATAACAATATCATGCTAATTCAACGATATTGTTTTAGTTACTTCTGAAAAATCATTCTTTGCCCCCTCCCCATAAATTACGATTTTAATAACCCCGATTACTTAAAGTCCTGTGAAATTAAATCCAAGCGCAATACACGGCTGTTATACAACTATCTCAAACCTAAGTCCCATTGCTCTTAGAGTGACATGGCAAAGATTACCCAGTCGGTTACATTCAATTTTACTTTATCCGGTTTTATGACGTATATGTTCCGCTTATTCTCAAAGAGAATAGGTATGTTATCCTATTCGGCGGTGCAGGATCTGGTAAAAGTATTTTCGCCGGACAAAAATTATTACTCCGATCGTTAAAAGAAACCGGTCATAAATTCCTTTTAATTCGCAAAGTTGCACGCACAATCCGCGGGTCGCAGTTCAGCTCAAAAACAGCATTAAGCTCAAAACCACTTACAAAGATAATAAATTTATAGACGATGAATATTACACCGTACTCGAAGGCTTAAAAGACCAGGACCCGGAATATTACAAATATACACAAAAAAATTCAACGACCATTGCCTCGACGCCATCCGCTATGCTCTCTTCACCCACCGCCACAAAAAGTCCAATCCCAAAATCACCTGGATTTAATATACTCCAAGATCCTTTTTCGTGTGCCCGTCCTGTATTTTATATGTTGCACTTTAGGGCTACTATGCTTATATTTATTCTGTGAAAAAAACACATAAACATCGGTCTGTCATTTTTTACAAGGATTACTTTCAGGATTTCTTTGTAAAACAGAGGGACAAGGTTAAGAATAAAATAATCTGGACTTTTGAACTGATTGAAGAACTGCCGAGGATTCCCGAATCGTATCTGAAGCACATTGAGGGCACAGATGGACTTTATGAAATCAGGGTTCAGTCAGGCAGTGACATTTTCCGCATCTTCTGTTTTTTCGACAGGGGACAGTTAGTAGTAGTTGCAAACGGTTTTCAAAAGAAATCACAAAAGACACAAAAGAAAGAAATTGAAAAAGCATTAAAAATTAAAAAGGAATATGAAAGCGAAAAAAAATAACATACTGACACTCGAACAGTTCAAAGACAGGAACTACGGAAAGCACGGTACAGCAAAACGCGACGAGCTTGAAGCAGGTTACAGGAACTTTAAACTCGGCTCTTTAATACACGAAGCCCGGCTCGAAAAAGGGCTCACGCAGGAGGAACTTGCAGATAAAGTCGGCACAACAAAATCCTATATTTCGAAAATCGAGAACAACATCAAAGAAGTGCGCATTTCGACACTTCAGAAAATAGTTGAACTGGGGCTGGGCGGACAACTTCATCTTTCAATCCGCCTGTAAGAAAAGGGAAATAAACAATTGATTACATATTGCCTGATGCCTGTTTCTTACTGCCTCCCTCACTAAAAAATGCCACTTTATTATTCATATTTATTCGCTATGTTCCCAAATCGTACTACTTTTAATAGAGGGTTGATAATTCTTGTCTGAATAATTAACTGTTATTAATCAATAAGTGCAATATGGAATACAAAGTATGTCCCGGAACGCACGCCACCCCCCATCGCTACCCTTATACCCAAAATCAGTTCAACACAATCATCAAAGAACAAAACCAAATTCATTTCCTGTTCCGACGTAAAAATTGAAGCAGAAATAAAAACTCAAACAAATAATTACATGAAAATAAAATTCACTCTTTTAGCGGCATTCATTCTGTTTATTTTCTGTCAGTATGCCCTGGCATTCACTCCGTCCGACGACGAAGTAAATTCGTGGGTGGGCACTCCTGTTGCGGGATTTATTGAAAACAAAGGGCAGTTATGCGATGTGAATAATAACCCTGCACCTTACCTTCTTTTTAAATTACAGGACCGTGGTACGGATGTATATATTACCGACCGCGGATTGAGCTATGTGTTTAAGTTCTCTGAAGAGAACCCGCAAAACATTGCGGCGGGAATGCCCGGCTCTGACGGGAGAAAAGATAAGTCCGAATTGTCCGATGATAAATTTAAACCAAAGGATTTAATAATACATTACTGCAGGGCTGATATGGAGCTTGCCGGTGCGGATATA
>JAPLFI010000527.1 GCA_026390755.1 Ignavibacteriota bacterium | reverse complement strand
CTCTTAAGGCTTATTTATCAATGGAATATAATTGTAGGAACGTCAGTGATACAACTGGAACTATCGTATATAGGATGTCCTGTTTCATTGTTCTATTCCATCTGGGCTGGCTGGTTGCTCGTTCATCAGATGCAGAAAAAAAGTTAAGAATTGATTTAATCCCATTTCTTTATTCTGTCGAAAAATTCCGCCCAGAATAAAAGTATCACCCAATGATACGCATTTTACGATTAAATTCCACAATTTCTACATAAAATTAGCAATTGATTAAATCAGATGTTTGTTTTATGTTCTGTGAAATCCCTAAGTAGAGCATGGACGGTTGATAATTCTTGTCGGAGTAATTAACTGTAAACTGTTAAACAAAAAAGTGTATTATGGATAAAAACAGATATCTCGGAATGCACGTCACGGCAATGGTAATTCCTATATTCAAATCGAACAATCTTTTTCCTATATATCCTGAAAATATATATTCCTTTAATTCAGGTCATAATCAATTAACGTATTATTCATTAAATTTATTTAATAATAGTAAGGTAATAATATTAAATCATGTTTTGAAAAATAAATCGTTGAAGGAGAATTAAAAAAATGAAAACAATCACGCTAATCCTGTTTTTAACATTAATGACTTTATCTTCGCATTCACAAAACATCACTAATACTCTTGGAACAGGCGGGACATTTTCTATTAAAAACGGGACAAATAATTATTTTACCTTATCCCAATCAACAGGTCAGGTGAATATACTTTCGGGTATAATAAATTTTGGGAATTATAGAGTTATGTACAACAACTATAGTGAAGGAAATACTTTTTTGGGTATAAATTCGGGTAATTTGTCAACCGGCAGTTTCAACACAGCTGTGGGATTTATGTCTTTATATAAATCCGAAACCACTAACTCCGGCGAATACAATACAGCCTTGGGAAATCAGTCATTATCTTCCAACACCGACGGCGGTTACAACACATCAGTTGGATATAAATCTTTATATTCCAACACGTCCGGCTCTCAAAACACGGCTTTGGGTTACCATTCTTTAATTCTCAACACAACCGGCGACTCTAACGCAGCAGTGGGATATAGATCTTTATACACCAATACCTCCGGCTCTCAAAACACAGCTTTGGGTCATCTATCATTATATTCCAATACTACCGGCTATTTTAACACAGCCGTGGGCCACCATTCTTTATATTCCAACTCCACTGGCTCTCAAAACACAGCTGTGGGATATGGCTCTTTATATACCAACACAGGCATTTACAACACAGCAGTGGGATATAAATCTTTATTTTCCAACATAAATGGTAGTTATAACACGGCTCTGGGATTTTCTTCTTTGTTTAATAATACTGGCTATTATAATACAGCTTTGGGATATAATTCTTTATATACTAACTCCACAGGCGAGCAAAACGTAGCTGTAGGAGTAGCATCTTTATATTCCAACTCCACCGGCTGGAATAACACAGCATTGGGATATCAGTCTTTATATCTTAACACCGGCTCTCAAAACACAGCATTAGGATATCAGTCTATATTTAATAATACTACCGGCTCTAATTTAACCTGCATCGGATATGATGCACAGCCATCATTTGAAGCTTCGAACGAAATTACCCTTGGTAATTCATCGGTAACAAAACTTCGCTGTGCTGTTATAAGCATAACAGCTCTATCTGATATGCGTGATAAGAAGAACATAACAGATTTAAACCTCGGACTGGATTTCCTGATGAAGCTAAAACCCCGTATGTTCAACTGGGATAAAAGAGAATGGTATGATGATAATATTTCAGACGGAAGCAAAATGAAAGAACAACCTACAGCGGGATTCATTGCACAGGAGCTTGATGAAGTTCAGACAACTGAAAATGCCGAATGGCTCGACCTTGTATTGAAAAATAATCCCGAAAAGCTCGAAGCAACACCGGGCAACCTTTTACCTGTAGTTGTAAAAGCCGTACAGGATTTAAAAAAAGAGAATGATGAACTGAAAGAAAAAAACGATAAACTGGAAGAAAGACTTTTAAAGTTCGAACAGATTCAAAACTTATTAGTAAACGAAATTGAAAAGATGAAATCAAAAGACGAAGAGTTGAAACAAGTTAAAAATGGTAACTAAAAATGCATTCAGCTTTAATATATTCTGATAAGAAATAATACATTAAAAAATGAAAACAATATTTACTTTTTTAGCGATTATATTTATTCCTGCAATGCTCAGCAGTCAGAGCAGCAGCATAACCATAGGTGCCGGAGCAGAAATCAATGTTGGCACTAACGCTGATATTTGCGCAGATGATATAATCAACAACGGTATATTATCCGGCAGCGGGACAAAATGTACTGGTCCGCTTCCCGTGGAGCTTGCTTCGTTTTCCTCAAATATATCCGGACGGAATATCAGACTGAACTGGGAAACTTCTTTTGAGCAAAACAACCTTGGTTTTGATGTTGAAAGGAAAATGGTTGGCGCGGATGAATGGAGGAAGATAACCTTCGTATCAGGCAAAGGTAATTCGAGCTCACCTGTTCAATATTCTTATGAGGACATGAAGTTGAATAGCGGAAAATACAATTACAGACTGAAACAAATAGACTACAATGGAAATTTTAAATACTATGAATTGAACAGAGCAGCTGAAATCGGAGTACCGAAAATATTTAGTTTGAGCCAGAACTATCCGAACCCGTTTAATCCTGTTACTAAAATAGATTATGAATTACCGGTTGACAGCAAAGTTACATTAGTCATATATGATGTAACAGGCAGGCAAGTCGCTAAACTCCTTAATAACGAATTCCGCTCGGCAGGGTATTATACTGCCGAGTATAACGCGGCGAATTTCGCCAGCGGGGTGTATTTCTACCGCCTGCAATCGGCAGAGTATACAGAAATAAAGAGAATGATACTGACCAAGTAATTTTGATTAGATTTACAAATAAGATGGGACCCACAAGTCGCTTCTTATATTTATTTAATCGCATTAGTTAATTAAAAAGACCTCCAGGCCAATCGTCTGCGCAGCCATAGTTGTAGCTGTGTGTGGCACTATTAGCAATTGATTAAATCGTCCGTTTGGTTTAAGTTCCGTGAAACCCTTCAAAGAGCAGGGACGGTTGATAATTCTTGTCGGAGTAATTAACTGTAAACCTTAAAAAGTTTGATATAGTAATTGGTGAAATTATTTAAATACCTACACACAATGAAAATGTATCTTTTAGTTTTTATAATATGAATTAGAAATTAAAATTAAACGGAGTATGTCGAAAATCCGATTAATAAATAAGCAAATAATTTCATAAAAGGAGAAACAAGTTATGCCAACACTACATTGGCTTTGGGCAAAATCTGCCGGTTCTGCTAATAAAGACCGGATGTGGCCGTATAGTTAATTGTTAGCTAACTATAGTTATTATACAATGAATTATTTAATTAAGCTGTCTATATTAAAATTTTAGAAACATTGAATAAACTGGTATTGAAACATCGTCCCAGATCTAATCGGAAGATTGAAGAAATGGCGAATGAGTATTTGAGAAAAAAAGAGAGAATATTGAGTTAAAATCCGTTAGCACTTTTACGAAAAATAGGGTAAAAAAGGGTACTTTGGGGAAGACAAAAACCTTAGAAACAGCTTAAATTCACTGTTTCCGTCCTTCAAGGTGATGCTTTCACAGTGAAAACACGGGTTCGAATCCCGTTGGGAGCGCCACTTTAAAGCCCTGTAAACTATATAAGTTACAGGGCTTTCTTCTTTTTACCAATTTCTCCGTTAGCAGTTTCGTTAGCACTTTTTCCATTTTATAATCTTTATTCCCGTATTATTAAGGTTTTCTTTTAACACTTCTCAATTCCGAAATCCGGTTTTGTTACACTGAAAGTTTACAATGCACTCGGACAGGAAATCAGTTCACTTCTGAATGAAAACCTTAAATCAGGCGTTTATGTAAAAGTGTTCAGCGCAGTAGGAATCAAATAGAAAAACAGTGTGCCGGCAATAAAAAATAAGACTTGATTGTTTTACTTAAGTTGAGCGTTTTGAGTATAAAATATTGTTTAAATAATATAAATTATTTGGAAATGAAATATAAAATATTATGGTTGAATTTATAATTTCGATATTGTTCACAATAGCAGGATATAAAGTAACTACACTTTTAATCTGCTTTGCTTTTGCACCATTTGCTTTCTACACTGATAAATTGCCGCTTGTGAAGAATAATAAACGTTTAAGAGCATATACAATACTTTTTGTAGTGATTCTTTGCTTATACGGTTTTGCGAATATGTTCTTTGGTACTCTGTTAATTGGAAAACTGGTTTACAGTGCAGGAGAAACCGGCAGTGCAGTTACAGTCAGCACCAAACAGACAAACAACCAGTATAATCATCATTGGATTTATGAGCATACAATAATACTGGAAACCAAAGACGGCGTTAAGTATGAAACAACTTTTGAAGATTCCGATTTCAACATATTCCCTGCCCCGGATGACGGCTATGTGTATCCTTCAGTCGGTGAAAAGTATTCAGTGAAATATCTCAAACGCAATCCAAAGGCGTTTGTGATTGTATCAGACGATGATAGTCCATACGCAAAAAAACTCAGGTGCAATAATCTGAGAGAAATTTATGATGAAGCAAAACGGAAACTCAAGTACGATAGCTTAAATTCATTTTACAAAGAAAAATACATTAAGGCGAGAGACGAATACGATAATAATGGATGCGGGAATAAAACTAAATGATAAAATTATAACTATTTATCGGAATTAACACATATCCACTGCATCGCCTTTTACAGCAAATTCTTTGAATTCCTTTACTATAGACATACTATCCTCCTCTCTATTTCTGATGAATAACTATTTTATCTGCTGTAATCTTTGCATTGGGGACAATTATTATGTGTTGTTTGTCATCGGCTTCCAGGATAGTACTAAAAATTTGGATTTCTTTCACAACGCCGCTTGCTCCGCCCGCATCAACTTTATCTCCTACTTTAAACGGCTGAAAAAGAATCAACATCACACCGGCTGAAAAATTTGCCAGGGAACCCTGCAAAGCTAACCCTACCGCTAAACCGGCTGCGCCCATAATCGCTATAAAAGAAGTGGTTTCAATACCAATCTCATTTAGGGAAGCTAAAACGACAAAACTTAAAATTACATAATAAATAATATTCTTTAAGAAAGAGGCAAGGGTTACATTTAACTTCGTCTTTTGCATGGCAGCGCCAGAGAATTTAGCTACAAGACGAGCAAGCCATTTTCCAATAAAAAATATAAGTATGGCATAGACCAAACTAAGTCCATATTGCATAAAATAACCAATCGCTTTATCAATTATAATCTGAATACTCTGCATATCCGCCTCCTTTTTTTATTTACAAAAATTTAACGCTTCCCAAAAAGCTTATCATTGATTTGTTTAGGGCTATATAATAGGCTTAAGTTATTATATTATTCTACACAAAAATCGTCAAACACACTTATAAAAGCAAACCACAACTTAATTCCTCGCTGGGTTGTGTCGTTCTCGATTCTACACAAAAATCATCAAACACACTTTTGAAAGCAAACCAAAACAGAGTACATTTAGAAATGCATCAGAGAAAATTAGATAAAATTTTATACCATCGACAAAAGAAGTCATATTAAACGACTTCTATAATTAATTTTTCAAATGACTCTTCCGCATTCACCTCCTAAAAGTACAAATTTCTATCGATACCCAATCCATACTTCCCAACATAATTCTCTAACTCCGACTTAGAAAATGACCCAACCTCGGTTTCGAATAATTGAACTATACCCCAATTCATCAACCACCAAGTACCTGCTCCAAAAAGATAAAAGAACTTTGCAACTATAACTTGGTTTTCCATATCAGCCCGATTAATGTCAACACCAAACCAACCCATATTCCGGTTTTCTCAAAATGAGAAAACATATTAAATAAATAGTCTGATTTCAGCCAATTTTCGAATTTTTATATTTGGCACAATATTTGCGTAGTAAATAGAGGAGAAAGCAAATTTAAAAAGAATATTGCAAAAACACTTAGAAAACCAATGATTTCTATTTTTGCCTCTGTGCGAAACCGCACACGTGTGCGGTATTTTGTAAAAAATATTTTTGATTTTGAGTTGTTAGTGTATATTTTACTCAGTTTTACTTTTTATAAAATCCACAATACTTTGTGTTCACAATTTATATGCGATTGTTGTTGACGGTTTTCTGCATATAAACATAAGACCACAGTGTATTATTCAAAAACTTATAAAATAAATACATTTCATGAAAAAATTATTAG
>JAPLFI010000250.1 GCA_026390755.1 Ignavibacteriota bacterium | reverse complement strand
TGCTGTAAAATCAGAAAAAAGAACTCCGGCAAATTCACAACTTATCAGAATTGTATTTTTACTGTAAATATTTACAGAATTATTTTCACAGGCTTTTATTTTTCCGTTTTTGGTAATAATTATCTTACTTTTTGTATTATTAAATTTAATTATCTCACCCTCCCATGTGCCATAACAATTATCAATGCTTTGTCCAAAAACATTACCGGCAAAAAACAAACTGACTACTTTAAATAATAGAGTTGTAATTACAACAGTCGAAAAGCCTTTTTTCATAAGATTAAGAATTAAAATATATTAAAAAATTCAACTTATTCAAGAAGAATGTATCTGTAATGCTGAAAGCGATAACAATAAGACGATAACGAAAATTGTGAGATTTTTCATTTTATATCCCTCCGGTTTGATTTGTAATGTTTAAAATTAACAAATATTATTAATAAAAAGTAAATAATATTTAATGTATAACAGCTTTATTTATTCCGGGAAAATTATTCTTATGTTTACGACTTCAGGTCTGTTGCCGATACGGACAGGCGGTCCCCATGTTCCCGCTCCGTTCGATACGAAGAAATGCGTATCCTCTTTTTTCAGGTAACCGCGGCTTATTTCGTAAATTTTTTCTGTTAAAAAGTTGAACGGAAAAAGCTGTCCGCCGTGTGTATGCCCCGACAAGTGAAGGTCAGCTTTTTCTTTAACGGCTTCATCGAGGTCAAAGGGCTGATGATTCATCACTATAACGGGAAGATTTTTATCTACTCCTTCGAGTATTTCACTCAATTTCTTTCTGGATTTACCGGCAAACCGAGAAATATCCCTGTCCTCTCTGCCGGCAACATAAAAACTTCCGTCAATTAGTACCGATGTATCTCTCAGCATCGTAACACCGTGCTCTGCCAGGTATTTGCATGCAGGCTCAACACCGCCTATGTACTCGTGATTGCCTGTTATTCCGTATGTACCGTACTTTGATTTTATGTTTTTTAGCTGTTCGCCGAGGTTGTTTCTTATTACGGGTTTTACGTCTTCATCCACAATATCGCCGGCAAGCAAAACTATATCCGGATTAAGGCTGTTGATTTCACTTACAATCTTCGAAAACCATTCGTTGTTTACAACCGTGCCAAGGTGTATATCCGATGCCATAGCAATATTCAGCTCTTTGAGGTTTCCCGCTTTCTTGTTTATTTTTATTTCGAGAGTATTGATACGTGGATTTCTTGCGTTAATATATCCGGCAAACACCACTACAATTACTATACCTGTGGAAACAAAAAAAACAATTAATTTTAATTTCGAATATAAAGGAGAATCAGGTTCAGGCAGAAAGTTAATGAATTTGTTAATAAGTCTTGTCAGGTCAGTTATAATAACTATAAAAAGGAAATATACCATTGCACCGAGCCAGAAAGAACCCGTCCATATAAGCATGTCTGAAAAAGCATTGCTGTAATTATTCTCCAGAATTCTTCCGGCGAGCCATGATAAAGACAAAACAATAAACGCAGAAATGTAAGAAATACGCAAAGCGGGGTTTGCGGGAATTGCCTGCCAGCCGCGCATGAAAATATAAAAGTTAACTAATCCGTAGATTGTTAATACAATCGCGAAAAATATTATGAATGATGTCTTCAAATGCAATAATTTAGACGTAAAATAGAGAGATTTGTAACTAAAATGTATTCATAATTAATACCGCAATTTTTCATTATTCTTTTTTATACTGAACTATGTGTTTTTATTTCTTATAATCCGGTAATTGCTAAACAGTTCAAAAACAATTAGTATGAAAAAGTTTATCATATTCTTCTTTCCGTTATTTCTTCTTTTTACTGCAAGCCTTAACGCCCAGTTATACAATAGCTGGAAATGGATGCATCAGTCGCCCCAGGGAAACGAGCTTCGGTGGGTGAAAATGTGGAACGCCAACACTTTTTATGCAATCGGCGCAAAAGGAACTTTCATTAAGACTACTGACAGAGGCGTTAACTGGACGTTTCATCACATTTCCGGAAGGATGTCGGGGATACCATTGCAAAGAGCAAATCTGCTTAATGCATGGTTCTTCGACCAGAACACGGGAATCGTAACGGGGACTTACGGTTCGATTTTCAGGACTACAAACGGAGGGGTAACCTTTGACAGCGTGCCCGGAAATCCCGCTCCCGTAAATGCAACTATTACGGGAATATATTTTATTAACAATCTGACAGGATACGTAATAAGCGGTCAGACGGGTTACAGATTAATGAAATCAACGGACGGAGGTTTGAACTGGAATGCAGGTTTCGGAACCGCTCCTCCGTATCCGAATCCATACGAAATTTACGCATTCAGCGAAAATAAACTTCTTGTCTTAAATTCACTCGGCGACGTATGCATTTCAACAAACGGAGGTTATCTGTGGAATACATATATCTCCGGAACGCTTGTTAATCTCTATAAGGTTGCATTTACGGATGCAAATACGGGATTTGTTTGCGGGGACTGGGGCAGATGCCGCTATACTACGGACGGGGGCTATAACTGGATAAACATGTCGGGCGTTTTGTTTGACAGAAATATACACTTCTTTGATATAAAATACCGAAATGGCGCCGTGTACCTTACAGGTAATTCAAATTATTTATGGAGGTCCTCTAACTATGGAGCGACATGGGATTCAATTTCATTTATTGCTCCCGCGTCAGTGCTTCCATGGAGCAATTATTATTATTCGTCGGATTTTTCCGTTACCGGTGATACCATGATTACGGTCGGCGCAAACGGCTCTATGTATCAGTGTTTGGGACAGTCAAATAAAATCACTCACAGCCGGAATCTGAAAAAAGGAAGTATGAGGTGTGTGTGGTCTTCTCCCGGCTTCGGGACGGTGATTGCAGCGGGGGCGGCGTCAATACCCGGAACGACGCACGACCAGATAATGATTTCTTCGAACGGAGGAGTCAACTGGAGTCTTTCGGCTTTTTCGCCGACTTCAATTGCGGAGTTTTACGGAATAGATATGATTAATCAGAATACGGGATTTATATGCGGAAGCAGGTCTGCTGTTTATAAAACGACAAATGTAGGTGTTTCCTGGGATTCGCTTGTAATACCGAATATGCCGGCAGGTCTTATACTTTCATGCATTGATTTTGTGGATTCGCAAACAGGATGGGTGTTTTCACGAACTGCCGTAACGGGAGACTCGACTATTTTCAAGACAACCAACGGAGGAGTAAACTGGTTCAGGCAAAAATTAGGTCCGAATACGGGAACGAGTTATCTGATTTACAATGCCTGCATGATTGATGCAAATACAGGATGGGTATTAAATAACAGACCGAGACCCTGTAGAACTACGGACGGCGGAGTGACGTGGGATTCAACGGCGCTCGGAGACAATTACCTGGCGGGTTCTCTGTATGATATTGAAATGTATAATGCATTAACGGGTTACTGCGTCGGCTCGAACAACAGGGTTTATAAAACAACAAACGGAGGAGCAACGCCCTGGTCAAACGTAAGTTATTCATCAACTACCGTTATAACAAATTACTCCGTGGAAGTATTAAGTCCTCTTGAATGCGCTGTTTTAGGTACATACGGTACAGTTTATGTCACTACGAACGGAGGCTCGGGGTGGACAAATCAGAGTTTGCTTTCTTCGATAGATGATATATACGGCTCGTATTTGACTTCGGACAGGAAATTATTTGCCGTGTGTGCGCTGAATTCGTGCATATTTATGGAGTATGCTTTTCTTTTGGGAATTAACAATCTGAGCTCAACAATCCCGGA
>JAPLFI010000282.1 GCA_026390755.1 Ignavibacteriota bacterium | reverse complement strand
TATCCGAATCCGTTTAATCCCGTGACAAAGATTAACTTCGCAATTCCGAAGCAGGGTCTTGTAACACTGAAGGTTTACGACGTACTCGGACGTGAAGTGAGAACACTCGTGAATGAAGTCAAATCAGTTGGCACTTACGCGGTTGACTTCAACGGCGCAGAACTCTCAAGCGGTGTTTATTTCTATCGTCTGCAGTCAGCGGACTTCACGGATATTAAGAGAATGATGCTTATTAAGTAATCTGTAAGATTCAGTAAATATGTTTTAATAAAGCCCCTGTTATTGGTTAAAAGGGGCTTTTATTTTCTTAGACTTTATAAAATTCGGAACTAAAATAAAATTATTATAGTTGAGTTGTTTAGGTCTGTTGGACAGATTTGTTTGTTTTTAGAAAAGTATTCCATTTATTATTGAAACTATTAAATTAATAGATTAAATTATACATTATTTATAAAATTGCAAGAAACTTTAAACTTTATTTTAACAAACTTATTCTAAAAGAATGAAAAAAACAATCTTCATCTTAGCTATCCTTGTATTTGGTTACGTTATTTTTACCGGACAAAAAGTTGATGACAGGAAATGGGGTGTTGACCCGAGAATGACACAGATTAAGCCGACAGGCACGGTCTCCGACTACATTCCCCTTGTCATGAAAGAACCTATCAGAACATTTACAACTCCCCAGGTTTACAACACACCGGTAGGACTTATGCAGGTTAACCCGAACGTACGCGTTCATCCTTCAATCACAACTCAAAGCGAGGTACCTATTACACGGCACCCAACTAATCAGCAAATCCTTTTCGCCAGTTCGAACGCTGCGAGGATGAGCGGTTCATCGCTTCAAATGATAAGTGAAGGAATGTATTTATCAACAAACGGCGGTTTGACCTGGTTTGGCTCGGATACGACTGCGGCAGCTCCGCTTCTCAATCACGGAGGCGATCCGGCTCCAGCCATCGGTCTTAACGGATATCTCTACCAGTCTTACCTTGGTTATACAACATCGGGTATGTTTGCAACATATTCATCGAATATGGGTGCGACGTGGGCAAATACTTCAACAATCGTTTCCGGTTCACAGGACAAGAACCATACATTTGTAAATGACGTAGCGGCAAGTCCATACGCCGGACGTGTTTACGTAACATGGTCTTTGTTCACGGCTTCAAGTCCGAACTGTGTTGTTTCGTATTCGTCGAATAACGGAACAAGCTGGAGCGGTGTTATCAGTGTTAATACTCCTCCTGCAAGTCACTACGCACAGGGCGTTAACGGCGCTGTTATGCCGAACGGCGATGCGGTAATCTGCTGGCAGAGCCCGACATCCGGTACGCCTTATACGGGTGATTATATTGGTTTCAGCAAGTCAACCAACGGCGGTGTAACATGGACAACAAATAATAATATATATGATTGTAACGGAATCCGCGGAAACCTTTCTGCAAAAGGCGGTATTCGTGTTAATGACTTCCCGTGGATGGGTATAGACCGCACTGGCGGAGCTCGCGACGGATGGATTTATATCGCAACAGCCGAAAAGAGCCTTGCTCCCGCGGGAAGCGATCCCGATATAATCCTACACAAATCAACTGACGGTGGAACTACATGGTCAGCAGGTGTGCGCGTCAATCAGGACGCTCTTAATAACGGCAAAACGCAATATATGCCTGCTCTTCGTGTTGACGAATTCGGCGGTGTGAATGTCGTTTATTATGATGACCGTAATCTAGCGGCAAACGCTGCGGAAGTTTGGGTCTCACGCTCAATAGACGGCGGTGTAACTTTTACCGATATATTAGTCAGTGATCACAGTTTTATACCAGCTTCTATTTCGGGACTTGCCGGCGGATATCAGGGTGATTACATAGGTATCACATCAGGCAATAACAAGGTTTATCCGTACTGGGCAGACAACTCAACAGGTCTATATCAGGCCTGGATAACAACAATTGACTTAGGTCCTGCGATAAATCATACTCCTCTCTCGAACACTGAACAAATCTCAGGTAACAGAGTTGTTAACGCGTCAATTATTCCCGCGGGTTCCGGATTAAATCCCGGATTAACCAAACTGTATTATGCTAAGAATAATACTGCCTTTGCAAGTGTTCCTCTGACAAACACAAGCGGTACAAACTGGACAGCCAATCTTCCGCTTACAGGTGCCGGGACTTATAACTATTATTTAACGACAACTGACTCATTAATCAGAACGGCAACTTCACCTGCCGGCGCGCCTGCGAATTATTATTCGTTCACGGCATCGTCTGATACTGTAAGACCAATTATCGTCACAACTCCTCTTGCGAATGTACCGAAATCCACATGGCCCCCAACTGTTACGGCTACAGCCACGGATAATATCGGTATAGACTCAGTGTGGGTGAAATGGTATAAGAACACGACAAGTACAGGAATAAAACAATTCAGGCTTTTAAATACGAGCGGAAGCATTTACGCGGCAGCGTTCAATTCAGATACATCACAGATTGCCGTTAATGATTCCATATTTTACAGAGTATTTGCACGGGATATATCGTCGGCTCATAACTCGGATTCGACCGCTTTATATAAGTTCAAGATAATAAATCAGGTAACAACTACAATCGGAACAGGAACTATATCGAGCAACTATCCGTTCACCACATACTGGAAAGACGGCAGAACTCAGTATTTGTATCTTGCGAGCGAATTAAATTTACCCTCAGGATACGTAGCACAGATTGGATTTGATGTAATAAATGCAGACCCGGGTGCGATGAACGCATTCAAAGTTTCGATGCAGAACACATCATTATCAACGATGACGGGATTTGTTACAACAGGCTGGAATACTGCTTTCGCACCCTCTTCTTATACAGTGCCCGGAACGGGGTGGCAGATGATTACACTGGCAAGTCCGTTTTATTATTCGTCGGGAAGCAATCTTTTAGTCGAAGTATGTTATAATAACTCGGCGTACACTAATTATTCAAATGTAAATTCGACACCGGCTACGGGAATGTTCTATGGAAAATACAATGATT
>JAPLFI010000552.1 GCA_026390755.1 Ignavibacteriota bacterium | reverse complement strand
TGCAAGATTATTAAGTCCGCCGTATTTAAACGTAGTTCCGAAAATAACACTTAATGGATACATGACAACATAATTCGCAGTTAAAGTCCCGTTTAAACCCAGGTCAAAGCTTTTATAGCCCATTCCAGGATAAGTGTTTGCTGGTTGTGATGTAAGAAAACCAAGATAAGGACCTCCGTTAAACCACAAGCCGAATTTTTCGGATAACATACCGCCGATATTTATATTAATAGGTATATTAATGAAATTCGCCGGAACGTAGCCGGAAACAGTAGTTTTACTTGTATCAGTTGATGTTACATTCGTCGTGGTTTTTGTTAAACCGAAACTTTTACCGTCAAAAGTCAAACCCGACGAAAAACTCACGAAATCAAATAAGTTTACAAAAAAGACACCGCCAACCGTAAAACCTGGCTTTGATTCCGAACTTACGGTGACATTTGAGGCATTAGATTCAGTACTCGCATTTGATATACCAACTCCAAGCTGAAAATCAATAAAAAAAGCGATTGGTGCACCGGTTTTATAGGCAAATTCCTTTGTTGCTTTTTTGTAATCGTCTTTAATTTTCAAACTTGTTCTGACTTTTTCGTCCCTGCCTGAAAACGGCTTGCTTGGGTCAGGGTCTTTTTCGGCAAACAGCGCTGAAGATGATAAGACAAACAATGCTAACAGTATTACGGTGATAAGATTTTTCATTTTCGTTTTTAATTTTAGTTTATTGAATTTTTTTTAAATGTAACAAATTTTTGCACTTTTTCCTCCCAAAGCACAGAATATTTTTCGATTTTGCTGAGAATTTCCTTATATTCGTTAGTAAATGCAATTGCATTTTTTACATCTAGATAAAATTTATCGGAGCTCATATATTCTTCAATTTCTTTTTTCCTGCTTTCGAGCAATTTTATTTTTTCTTCATATTGACTAATCTCTTTTTTTATTGACGCCGATGCTCTTGTAAACTCTTTTTTCTTCTTTTTAAGTTCAATTCCTGAAGAATAATTATTCTTTATTACTTTTTCTTCTTCAGGATCATTTGTTTTATCGGTAACATCAAGATCAGCAAGCTCTTTTTCCTTCTTTTTCTGATATTCATAAGAATTACCGCCGTAAACTTTAATTCCGCCATCCCTGACTTCAATAATCTTTGTAACAAATGAGTCAATAAAATCCCTGTCGTGCGAAACCACCATTACACATCCCTCGTAATCGCTGAGCGCTGAAGTAAGAATATCCTTGGAAGCGATATCGAGATGATTTGTCGGTTCATCAAGAATCAAAAAATTTGAAGGTTCAATGAGCATCTTGGCAAGTGCAAGTCTCGATTTTTCACCGCCTGAAAGTATTCCCGTTTTCTTATACGCATCATCACCATGGAAGAGGAATCCGCCGAGGATTGACCTTAAATTTACAGCACTGTCACGGCCTTCTGCCTGTTCCATAATTTCCAGCGCAGTTTTTTCCGGGTTCATTTCCTCTGCCTGATTCTGTGCGTAATATTTTATTTTCACGTTATAACCGAATTTTACAGAGCCGGATGATATTGATTCCATTCCGGCGATAATTCTCGTGAGTGTGGTTTTTCCTGAGCCGTTTTTCCCAACAATTGCAATTTTATCTCCCCTCTCGACTATAAGGCTGATATTACTCAGTACAAAATCCGCACGGTTGTAACTTTTATATAAACCTTCTATTTCGAGTAATATCTTTCCGGAATGCACTGCCGGGGGAAATCTGAAATTTACGCTCGCCGCATCTTTTTCAATTTCTACCCTGTCAATCTTATCCAGCAGTTTTATGCGGCTTTGCACGGCTCTCGCTTTAGTGGCTTTATACCGGAAACGGTTAATAAACTTTTCCTGCTGTTCAATGTATTTTTGTTGATTATTATACCGGTTCTCGAGCAATTCCATTCTGCTTTTTCTCTCCCTGATGTAATAACTGTAGTTTCCCTGATAAACAGTCAGATTACCCGATCCGATTTCGTAAGTTCTTTTTGAAAGATTATCGAGAAAAGTCCTGTCGTGAGA
>JAPLFI010000625.1 GCA_026390755.1 Ignavibacteriota bacterium | reverse complement strand
TTTTTTTAATATATATATGTGATAATTCTTTAATCCGTGATTACAACTTCTTAATCCGTGATTACAACTTCTCCGCTGACTAAGGAATCTCCGTTTTTATCCGTTAAAGTAACTTTATATGTACCGGGTGACGAAAATTTCAGGTCTTTCTTATTTTCAAAATAAATATAGTCGAACGAAGACTGAATTGTAAACGGTATGGTTTTCATGGTTTTTTCATTAATCCGGTTCCCGCCGGCATCTTTTATTTTGGTTAATTTGATGAAAACTTTAGTCATTCCGATTTCTTTCCCCGATGGTCTCAGGTCGACCATAACAGTCAGGTATCCCGTTGAAAATTTCTTTGAAACGCTTATTTCTCCGTCAACCGGATCATATCTTTCACAAAAATACAATTTAGCTCCGGGAAATTTTTCCGATGAATTGTAATTAATCTCATCATTCTGAATATCCTCCGTAACCTCCTTTTTGATATCTTTCGGATTATCTTTATTTTTCTTTACCTCTTCAATTGTTGTCGGCTTTGTTATTTCGGAATCCTTATAATATTTATATCCGAAATATCCGGCAATTCCGAGACATATAAAAATTACAATTACTATACCGACAATTATTCCTGTTATTAAGCAGGAATTACTCTTTTTAGGTTGCTTAGTATTACCAATGTTAGAGTAATCATACACAGGCTGCTGCGGAGCTTGCTGAGTGACTAATGGCGGCGGTCGTAACGGTGGAGGAGGAAGTGGTGGCGGTGGTAACGGTGGAGGAGGAGGCGGTGGTGGTGGTGGTGGCGGCGGCGGCGGTGGCGGCGGTGGCGGCGGTTGTAATGACGGTGTTACCGTATTTATTTCCGTAGTTTCTCCGCAAAACTGACAGAATTTATCTCCCGCTTCTAATTCCTTACCGCATTTCAGACAAGTTTTCATAATTATTAAATTTTATTTATAAAATCTATTATTTATTATTTTAAAAAGCTATAGAATAATTAAGTAAGCACAAATAAAACTACATAACAATTAAATACAGGGCTGTAAAACCGATTATCATCATCATGGGAGTATCCATTGAGTGCGGGGCAGTTAAAAAACAGTCTTTTTTTAATACAATTTATTTTTCTGCTCAAATACCGTGCCAAATTTTCTTCAAATAATTATTTAAACTGTTGTTTTTCAAAACCATTTGTATTACTTTTGGGTGTTTTACTAACCACAACTCAGGAGTTGCCTGAGCAGGTACGGAAAATGTTATTAATTATTAAGCGATGATTAAATATCTATTCAATCCTGCGGAATTAATAAATGAAAAATTTAGTGCACTGTCATTAGCGGGCTTTTTGTTATCGGGTCCTGCATTTGCTTTATTTTTTCTTCAGACAGCAATTGACAGCGGCTCGTCAGTCTTCTTTGGTTTATTTAAGGGGGTTTTATTCGGAACTTTAGGAATTGCTTTTGCTGGGATATTAATATGGCTGATAGTTAAAATTGCCGGCAGTAATTCAGGTCTTATGTCAGTTATGGGAGCAATTGCGTTAAGTTACACTTCGACTCTGATATTCACTATTGTAGGTTTATTTCTGCATTTTTCTCTCGGCTGGAACACGGCACTATCCTGCGGAATAACGGGAGTCCTGTCCGCTTTTGGTCCGATGTCAGGAGTAATATCGGCAATAACTAACGGCAGAAAAACACTGAATATATTCATATTAACACTCACTGGTCTGTATATTATTTTTTTCTGGGCGATATTAACGTAAAAAAATTTAAGCATGGAAAAACATCCGGTTGAATTCAGTACAAGTATTTTCAGGATTATACTTTTAATAATTGCACTTATAATCATATCCGCAATTGCATCTTCATCGCTCGGATTAAAACCATTATACTCGGTGATCTTCACTTTTGTTTATTTATTAGTATTCATTACTGGAATGTTTTTTTCAGCTATGCTGTTTTCGATACATAATTCTTCAGTAAGAAAAGCATACGGTTTCTCCGTTATTATAAAGACCATTATTAACGGGTTTGCATTTCTGTTCCCTTTTGCGGTTCTGGCAGTATTTTCTGATTTTATTTTCAAGTGGAATGCAATACAGCCGGTAGCATCTGCGGCGATATTTACATGTGTATCGGTATCTGCTTCCGACCTGATGAAATCAGGCGGCAAAAGAGCCGGTAATTTAATTTTTTCATTCGCAGTTTCGTTAATTTTTCTTTTTATGTTTTTTGTCTGCGGAATGCTTGCTGTAGCATTCTTAAAATAGTTTTTTAATTTTTATATGAATAATATGAAAACCGGAGAAATTTTAATAACGATAGATAAGGGAGATATTCATTCTCTTATAAAGGAATATTTAGGATTTCAGCCAAACCTGATCAGTCCGTTTGCTGATATAGTACAGGATAGTACCTGTCCTTCTAAACATGCAGAAGAATTAAAGGCTATTTCCGGAAATCCGGACGTAGTTACGTGCTTTAGAATTCTCGGAAATCCCTCAATGACATATCGCATACGTTACGGAGGTCCTGCAACTCCTTTAGGTGAAATGTATATTTGCACCTCTGACTGCATCTCATTTGTTCTTGCTTATAAGCTGAATGATAATGAATACGGAATACAATACTGCGATACAAATGTACAGCTGATGGATTTTCTGTCTTCCTTTTTGCTGATGGAAAATGATAATGAATATGAGCCGCTGTTTCCGGAAAGTATGGATTATGAATTTTTTATACTTCTTGCAAACATAATAGATTCTTATAAATATGCAATCAGCAGGAATGCTCTGAAACACGAAGCATCTTCGACGCCGGCACTTACGGCAGCAGAGTTTAACATGTTAATGAGGGATTCATTAAGCAAACCTGATTTCAGCTGGTTAGTTACAAATATTACAGGACTTCTGCCTTCGGCAATAACTGACAAATTAGAAGGCAAAGAGAAAAACTATTTCGATTTATTTGAAAAAGGATTTTTATTAGCTGTAAAGAATAATGATACAGGCGAAGCAAGTCTGATGCTTAATGCTCTTTCCATAGAGGCGGGTGCGGAATTTATGAATACATGGATGAAATCTACGGGTATTGAAATATCAACGCTCAGTGATAATGTTTTAGAAACGAAGCCTTTAGCGTTCATTTGCTCTACCGCACTTACAAATCACTGTTTCAATTTTTCAAAGACAGACGGCAGTATTCAATATGAGGCATTAAATAATAAGAACTCTTTACCCGCAATTGAAGAAATATTTGACACGAGTAATGTATTGGAATCCGGCGTAAAGAAGAATTCTCAGTCAGTCCCCCTCTTCTGCGATAATTGCGGTGCAAAATTAAAACAGGGCGCAAGTTTTTGCGTTACCTGCGGAAATAAAATTTAAACGGACATAATTGAAACTAATTAACAGAC
>JAPLFI010000345.1 GCA_026390755.1 Ignavibacteriota bacterium | reverse complement strand
CAAAAAACTCTTTTAATCAAAAAGATTTAACTGACCAGTTTTATGGAGAATATTCCACTAAAACCAAGTCAACGCTTATGCAATTTATGATAAATAATAAAATTGGACTGAAAAAGGTGTCTGCTTATTTAGACAGTATTTCAGATAACTTGCGTTCAATAATGCTACCTTTTTGGGAAAATATTGGTTTTGAGCTTATTAAGTTTTATATCACGAGCATTGAAATAGACACTTCGAACGAAGCCGGGAAGAGGATTCTCGAAGCAATTTCCAGACAAAGTGCACAGGCAATCGGCGGATATACCTGGCAGCAATCACAGGCATTCGAGGTAGCAAAAGATGCAGTCGACGGCATATCAAACGGCAGCGGAGGATTATTAGGGGCAATTGTTGCAACGAATCTGATGGGAGGCGGAGCCGGCGGAATTATGGAACCGCAATATATACAACCAACTTTTAATCAAAAAACTACAGATGCGCAAAGCGAAAATAAACAAACAGAGACTCATATAAGAGAAATATACTGCTCCAATTGTTCAAAGAAATTTGCGAGTAACCAGAAATTCTGTCCATTTTGCGGAGATGAATACTGTCCCTGCCCTAAATGCGGAACAGATAACGACAAAAATGCCAAGCGATGCGTAAGCTGCGGGCATTCTTTATTAACGGAGCAAATAATATGTTCTCATTGCAATACACCATTAGCAACAGGAAGTGGTTTTTGCGGTAACTGCGGCAAGCCAGTATCAGAAGGAAAATGCACAAGATGCGGAACAAATCTGACCCCAAATATAAAGTTCTGTCCTAAATGCGGACAAAAAAATGCATAACCTTAAAATCAAAGAGTATGAATCCAAATAAAACGTTTTCTGTTCTGCTCCTAATAGCAGGTGAGTTACTTATAATTATTAGTTTTTTTTATTTTGGCAGAAATCTTGATACGAATCTATTAGTACTAAATATAATTGTATCATTAATTATATATTCTCTTTTCTTTATTGATATCTTAATCCCGATGGTTGATTTTAAAGACAAATCACAAAAAACCATAGGATCCATTGGTTTAAGATGGTTCTTTACATTACTATATACGTTAACTGCGATAGGTGTAATGGTAATTTTCAATGAAGTTAAACCAATCGATATTAACAGCCAAATAATAATACATGCAATTCTAATTTTCTTCCTTTCACTTGGGATCTATTTTGCGGTCTCATCCTCGACTAAAGTTAATAAAGTATTTCTTGTCGAAGAACAGCATCTTAGTCATGTGGACGAAATGAAAAAAGCTACTATGAAAGTTCAGCTTAAACTTGAACAGATAAATAACATACCCAATGAAATAATTTCAAGAATTACAACATTACAAGAGAATTTAAGATTTATTTCACCCTGCGATAACCCGAAAGCATTCGAATTAGAGACAAAATACTTAAATGAAATAAACGCAGTACAGGATTGCCTGTTTAATATTCCTATTAATTATGAGAAAATCATCGAAATATTCCAAAACTGCGAGAAAACTTATAATGAAAGAAAACAGATCTTTTCAAATTAATATTAATTTTAAAATTAACGAGCATGAAAAGTAAAATTTTCCCGGAATCAAGCAATATCTACCAGGACCAGGCGAAGATATTATTTAACTATTATCAGCAAATGGCTGAAAAAATAGTTCAAGAAGAAGAGCACATCGAAAAAGAAATCGCTAAACTTGAAGAAGAAAAAGAAGCACTTAATCAGGGACTTGCCAAAGCCAAACTCTGGAAATGGGTTCTATGCATATTAATTATCCCCTTTATTTATTTCCATATCAAGGAGAAAGGGATTGTAAAGCAACTCGAATCAATTGAATACCGGGTAATTGAATTCCAAATATTCAGGGATTACAAAGTTAGGAAATTAGGGGTTGCTTATGGACCAATTGCCAATCAAATGAATTATGAAAATAAAAGTTTCATAGTTGACCATACTGGATTAGTTAAAGAATCAGAAGTCAAGCTACAGTTATCAAAACAGAATGAACTACTAATTGAGAAAATTGCAGACCTGGAAAAATTGTCCACAGAAGCTCCTTTAGTTGAAAGCTCGAAAGAGATAGAAGAAATAGATACAGAGCAATACTCCCGTTCAATGCAACAACTGAACCAGCATGATTATTTTGGCAGTCTTGAAAGGTCCCTCCGGACAATTTCTTATTGCATGGATGATTTAGATATCACATCAGTCTCATTACCGCTGGTTGCCAATAACAGCAGTTACCTGAATTTTATAAAGGAATATTCTACATCAGAAATACCTGACGGAGCAACAACATTAGAAATATTCAACACTAAGAAATATGATGAAGACATTGCAAAATTCCAAAAACTAAATAAATTAAAAGATTCCCTATCCCGGCATACAGCACAATTCGAGGATGTTTTAAAAGGACTTATGGTTACAATGGCAAATTCAGTACAAGCAATTTCCGCACTTAAAGTCGCTTCCACTGATAAAATAATATTTGAGTCAAACAAAGTATTATACAAAATTTTAAAATCACCATATAACCATTATTCTCCTGTTTTAGAAGCTTCTGAAATTGAGAGAATAAGGAATGAAGACTTTAACTATGGGGATTCTGTCCAGGATTATGTCCCATTCAATTTAAAAGAAAGTTCCCGTGCAAGATACAATTTACTTTCAGACTCATGGGTAGCAGAAGACGGAAGTTCCACAAACTTTCCTTTCGGCGTGCATCAGATACATGAAGAAATAGTTGCCCCAATTGTTCAAAACTTAATGAATGAAACCAGAATAGAGAGATTAAAAATATACAATCACATCAAGGACCAAAAAATAAGTTACTTGAACAAATGGCATCAGGATACAGAAGATTTTTACGGTCGGAACAGGGCTGAAAGTGCCGATTTGATTAATTTAATGCGCTCAAGCTTAAAAGATTATGTTGCCGCATATAACACCATGGCTTCCTTGAAGAAAACAGAAGACAGTATGAAACTTTCCGGGGGCTCATTAGATTCAACCGTAGTAACAGCAGTTGACAACTCAGCAGAAGTATTTGAAGCTTTTGAATTACAATCAAAGGAATTTCATAATGTTCAACTGGATTTTGAAAACTATATGGAACGACTGAAAGAAGACATTGACATTAAAGCGGATAAATTTGAGCACATTGATTACTACGACGCACTACTCCGTGACGGGAACTCAAGAGATACTGCTGTAGCAGCAAGCGAGTTACACGAATTAGATGAAAGAAGGAAACCTTTAATATCCGTAAATCCACTTTTTGCTAAAGTTTCAGAAATGCCGCCCGCACCAAGCGTTGAAGACCTTACTTATGAGCACATTTCCTTAAATCTTCCGGTAATTGCAAAAAATGCGCTCAAAGAATTAGAAGGAGATTTAATTCCGGAAGATATTTTCCGTGACCGAGAAAAAAATACTGCTAAATCAACTTATTATGGAACTAAGGATGAACAAAAAGAGCAGAAACCGGGTGAAAGTAACATAAAGGAATCAGTGCAACCATTTGCAAATGATGATAATGAAGATGTATTTACCTCTGACGATAAAAATGTTATTGCAAAAAACGTGACTGTAAGAGAGGAAAATACAAAGGAAAACATGAATAATTATCAAAATATAAGAAAAGCACTGATTACAACAATATTGGAGAAAACAAGTTATAAAGAGGAATTATTAAACGATTTGTCTAACGAAATATTACAAAATATCTATCAAAATGCGATTAAGATTAATCAAGTTGCAAATCAGGAAAGTCCCGAAACAAAAAAGGAAGATTTGAGTGATGAAAGTCCTGATACGGAAGATGAGGACACAACCGGCAACTATATTTATTTTTGCAGAGAATGCGGGGCGGAAAACGAATTAGATAGTAATGAAATAGCAGAAAAAAAATTCGTTTGTCCTGATTGCAATACAGAAAATGTAATTAAAGTGCAAGAAAACGAGGACATCATTCAATATAAAAAAATGACCAGGGAAGAAGTAACTAAGATACTTATGGAGACAACTGACTACAGTGAGGCGGAATTAAACTCGATGTCAATTCAAGATTTAAAGGATTTTTTTGGGGGTGAAATTGATATTGATGATGAAAAATCCTGACGTCGAAAAAGTCAATGGCCGAAATAACAATAATTAACCTAATAATTTTAATAAATTATGGCAACATTTAACTATACCGTCGATACACAGCCAATGGCTGATGAAATGAGAAGTGTTTCCCACCATGTGAATGCTACTACAGGCGCAGTGGTAGCGATGCAAGCGGCTGTAATAAGTGCTGTTAATTCCGTCTGAAAACTGACCAATATTCCGCGCAAAATTGACCACCTTGGTTACTTAAATTTAGTTAGATTTATTTATATATTTCAACCTAAAACTTTTACCATTTATTAAGAACGGATAACTGTGATGAAGCAGTC
>JAPLFI010000486.1 GCA_026390755.1 Ignavibacteriota bacterium | reverse complement strand
CAGTAGTTAATCTGTAAAAATATACTCCGCCCGGAAGTGAGCCGCCCTGTACCGATTCCGCATCAAAACTTGCTTCGTAAGTACCTTCACTTTGCTTTTGGTTTACAAGAGTTGCGATATCCCTGCCGAGTGCGTCAAACACCCTCAGTATCACGTTTCCTGCGCGTCGGAGCGAATAACGTATCTTAGTTGAGGGATTAAACGGATTGGGGTAGTTTTGTTCCAGTAAATATGCTGAGGGAATAAGTGAGGAGATTTGTTTTATTCCGATTATATCGGACAGATTGCGCCGCCAGACGGACTGCTGGAATGACCCGGCGAAGATAAATTCTGACGTCGTTAATAAAGACTTAATTCCGAGATTAGGCGTGAAACCGAGATTTTTATTCACCCAGCTTGCGCCGTTATTTGATGTTAAGAAAACCCCGCTGTAAGTTCCTGCGAATACATTCTGTCCGCTCGAGGTAATATCATATATATATAAATTTTCCATGCCGTTATTTACTGTTATCCAGCTTGCGCCGCTATTTGTCGAAAGGAATATTCCACTGCCGAAAGTCCCCGCGAATATATTCGAACCGTTTACGTGAATACACCGGACATTCAGATTTGTTAAGCCGTTATTAAATGAATTCCATGTTAAGCCGCTGTTAGTCGTAATAAAAACTCCTCCGCTGTATGTTCCCGCCAGTACGTTAGTTCCGCTTGAGGCGAGAGTCTGTACATTGAGATTTGTCAAGCCGACGTTTACGGGGTTCCAGCTTGACCCGTTATTAATCAGGAGAAAAATTCCTCCGTTATAAGTCCCTGCATACAGGTTAACCCCGTTTATCGCAAGAGCCTGAACGTTGAGATTTGTCAAGCCGTTATTGACGGGATTCCAGCTTCCTCCGTTATCGTATGAAAAATAAACTCCGCCGTCCGACGTTCCTGCGTAAATATTAAATCCGCTCATCGGCGCAAGTGCATTCACAATGTAGTTTGTAACTCCGCTTACTGACCAGTTCACGCCGTTATTGGTTGTAAGAAAAACACCTCCGTTCATAGTCCCTGCAAATATTGTACTCCCGGTTGTGGCAAGAGAATTTACTATTCCGCCTCCGGGACCGCCCGTTGACACCCACTGGGCTTTAGTGATTGTAACTGCTGTAAGCAGTATAGCTAAAGTAAAAAATATTTTTCTCATAATAATATTTGTTCAGAATTGGCAGTTGTTTATCATATCAGAATTTCAAACGTTTCAGAAATTGATTTCCTGCCGTTATTTAATATTAACAAAATTAATAAATTTGGACAAATTATAAACTGCCAATAAATTTGGTTATTTATTATTAACTCTATACACCTCAAATACCATATAAACCCGCTAAACGATAATTAAACGTGAAAAAGCCATATCATAGTATGTCTGCTAACTATATAGTGTGAATACTGCGATTTCATTCCGGTTTACTCCAAAAAAGCTGAAAAAATCAATATTTTTGTGTCTGAATTTGGCACAATTTTTGCAGTAAACTTAATTGATTATAATAATAAAAACATAAATTAAACAAATTAAAAATAAATAACATGAAAACCGTATTACTCATCTTAGGTATTTTACTCCTGATTGCATTTCCTGCGAAAGCTCAATGGATTCCTTATTCAACAGGTGTTGGTTTTTCACTATTCTCCGTAGATTTTTATGATGATGATTTGCTGACATACAACGATCAGCTTGGTCTTGCAGTAGGAGAAGGCGGAACCGTACTTAGGACTACCGATGCAGGAGAGGAATGGACGCTTGTTTACCAGAATTTAAATATATGGCTTAATGACGTGAAATGGGCAACTCCGACTGTGGCTTATGCCGCGGGAATGGGCGGAGTTATAGTGAAAACAGTTGACGCCGGTATAACATGGACGGTACTCAGACCGTTCGATACGCCGATGCATACTTTCAGAGGTATCGGAATAGCGGGATGGAATACACCCGACCATGTATTCTTCGTCGGATATGCAGGAACATTTTTCGAGACAACAAACGGCGGAGCATCTTTTATAGAGAGAACAGATATTCCATATACGATGCATTCAATAGACTTTGCTCATAATTTCACTACTAACGGAAGGGGAATCATCACGGGAACAGGCGGCCTGGCTTGGAATACTACAAGCGGCGGAGCTCTCTGGGTGCAGAGAAATACTAACAGATATGACTATCTGAATGATGTAATATTTGTAAATGATGACGAAGCTCTGGTATGCGGTAACAACGGAACAGTTTTGAATTCAACAAACTGGGGGAGAACCTGGACGGTTATTCCGCAGTTCACAACACAACATTTACGGTCAATAGATTTTAACTTCAGCGGAGTAAATAAGGTAGTTACAGTATGCGGTGATAACGGAACGGTTTACACATCCACAAATTCAGGCTCTGCCTGGACGTGGAATAACGCCTCGCCCGTCGGAGAGATAAGGCATTTCTACGGAGTTTGTCTGAACGGTCCGCAAAGAGGTACAATCGTCGGACAGATAGGTACGGGAGTGGGCAATGCAGGTATGATGTATAATACATTTAATAACGGTGCCGTGGGTATAACCGGAACCGGCACATCAGTTCCCAAACAGTTTTCGCTTAATCAGAATTTCCCGAATCCGTTTAACCCTGTAACAAAGATTAGTTTTTCGATATCGAAGGCGGGTCCCGTAATGCTTACTGTTTTTGATATGACGGGCAGAGAAGTTGCCGTATTGCAGAGAAGTTGCCGTATTGGTAAATAAGACATTATCCGCAGGAAATTTCGAATATGAATTCGACGGCTCTAAACTTTCGAGCGGAGTTTATTTCTACAGAATAATAACAAACGATTTCGTTGATACAAAGAAGATGTCATTGGTGAAATAGAATCAAATAAAGGTATGTCATTCCGGCATGTTATAAGCCGGAATCCGGTGCGAATAAATAAAGAATATTAATTACAAACTATAAAATAATAATTTAGTAATCAGAAATTTCATAGAAGGAGGTGCAATAAAACAGTAGCCATCAGTAACAAATATAGAAAAAAGCAGAAAACATATATTATTATCAGGTATTGTTAATAATGTATAGTTGTCGGAGTTCCTTAGCGGCTTAGCGGTGATGATATGTTGCCGCGCATGCACGCAGACACGAAGGTCCGCGATATAATGAATCTTTAAAGAATTAAAGATTACTATACAGAATTAACAAAGCCGCTAAATCATAAACGGTCAATTTTAATAACTTAAATAATACTAAAATGAAAAAGTTATACAAAATCTTTACATTATCTCTTTTCTCGTTCTTACTTGTCAATTCTTTATTGAAAGTTGATAATTGCTATGCACAGTGGGTGCAGTCTGATGGGATTTATGGAGGATCGGTTAATGCTCTCGCTGTCAGCGGAAATAATATTTTTGCGGCGCAAGGATCCTTCGTCTCTCGTTCCACCAATAACGGCACGAGCTGGACTCAAACTTCTTCAGAAAATCCATATCAAAATAACTCTATTAATACCCTTGCCATAAACGGAAATAATATTTTTGCAGGAATAAACTTAAGTGGTATTTATCTTTCCACTAATAACGGAACAAACTGGATTCAAACTTCTTTGAACGATAAAGGGGTTTGTTCCTTTGCCTTCAGTGGAAATAATATTTTTGCGGGGACAGATAATAATGGCGTTTATCTCTCAACAAATAACGGTTCAACTTGGGCTCAAACTGCCTTGAATAATGGAAGTGTTTCTTCTATTGCTATTAGCGGGAATAAAATTTTTGCAGCGTCATTTTGGACTGGCGTCTATCTCTCCACAGATAACGGCACGAGCTGGACTCAAACTTCTTTAGAAAATCAATATGTTAATTCCCTTGCGATACTTGGGAATAATATTTTTGCTGGAACAGCAAATGGTAATGGAGTTTTTCTCTCAACAGATAACGGCACTAACTGGACCCAAACAACTTTAAATGATAGAACTGTTAATTCCCTTGCAACGATTGGAAATAATATTTTTGCTGGAACAGTGGATTACCCTTCCGGATACGGTTCCGGTGGCGTCTGGCTCTCCACTGATAACGGTTTAAGCTGGGCTCAAACTGCATTGAATAATACATTGGTATACTCAGTTGCCGTCAGCGGTTCAAATATTTATGCGGGGACGTACTATAATGGCGTCTATCTCTCTACTAATAACGGCACTTCGTGGACTCAAACGGCTTTGAAAAATAATACTGTTTATTCTTTTGGGAAACTGGGAAATAATATTTTTGCAGGGACTGATGGTTGCGGCATCTTTAGTTCCACTAATGACGGTATGAGCTGGGCTCCAACTGGTTTGAATAATCAATATCATCAGGCTATTCAAGCCTTTACGACACTTGGGAATAATATTTTTGCGGGGACAGCGGCTAATGGCTGGGTTTCTGCTGTCGAATATCACGGTGTTTATCTTTCCACAAATAACGGTACAACGTGGACTCAAACTGCGTTGCATAATAAATCTGTTTTTTCTCTTGCCGTAAGCGGTTCAAATATTTTTGCGGGGTCAGGACAAAATGATCAGCCAAGTTCAGATGGCGTCTGGCTCTCGACAAATAACGGAACAAGCTGGACACAAACTTCTTTGAATAATGTATTTGTTCAAGCCCTTGCCGTCAGTGGTAATAATATTTTTGCGGGAGTATGGGATAATTCTACTGGTTCGGGCGGCGTCTGGCTCTCGACAAATAACGGAACAAGCTGGACACAAACTGCTTTGAATCAATATGTTAATTCCATTGTGGTGCTTGGGAATGATATTTTTGCTGGGACGAGTTATAATTATCCACCAAGTTCTGATGGCGTCTATCTCTCCACAAATAACGGAACGAGCTGGACTCAAACTGCTTTAAATAATAAATCTGTTAAAGCTCTTGCTGTGAACGGAAATACAATTTTTGCAGGGACTTATTCTTATAATAATAGTTATGGAGACGGCGTCTATATCTCCACTAATAACGGAGCAAGCTGAATTCAAAAAAATCAGGGATTAGATGTAATTACGATTCCATTAGTAAGAACATTTCTAATCGCAAACAATTACGTATTAGCAGGTACAAATTTGAATTCCGTTTGGCGGCGACCATATTCGGATTTTTTAAGTAATAATCTTGCGGCTCCAATTCTGATAGCACCGGCTAATAATTCAACTGGAATATCGGTGACACCGGCTCTTACATGGAATAATGTTGCAGATGCAACCGGTTATAGAGTTATGGTTTCAGACGATGCAAATTTCACAAACATAATCCATAATGTCACTGTTGCATCAAATCAACATACAATACCAGGCAGTATTTTGAATCAAAACACTAAATATTACTGGAAAGTAGCTGGACAAAACACAAACGGACAAGGTCAGTTTTCTACTATTTGGAATTTTACTACCATGCCGCAGCCGCCTGCAAATCAGTGGACTTCTTATCCCACGGGCGTTCCGTATTCGTTGTTCGCCGTAGATTTTTATCAACATGATATTTATAGTCCAACCAATGAATTATTGGGTCTTGCCGTCGGGCAAGGCGGTACAGTTTTAAGAACCACTGATGCCGGTGACGAATGGACGCTCGTGTACCAGAATATTAATATTTGGCTCAATGATGTAAAGTGGGCAACTGATAAAATCGCTTATGCCGCAGGTATGGGCGGAGTTATAATTAAAACAACTGATGCCGGAGTCACATGGACGGTGATAAGAGCTTATGATACACCCCTTCACACTTTCAGAGGAATAGCGGTTGATGAAGATTACAATCCGAACAAAGTAACTTTTGTCGGATACGCAGGGACTTACTTTGAAACGACTAACGGAGGAACAAATTGGATTGAGAGAACAGATATACCATGGACAATGCATTCAATAGATTTCGCATCCGGTTACAGCAGTAACGGAAGAGGTATTATATCCGGCACAGATGGTTATATCTGGAATACTACAAATTGGGGTGCTAATTGGGTAGTAAGACCCGAAGTAAGAAATGCAGGTATATATGATTATTTAAATGATGTTGTTTTTGTTTCCTCGAAAATAGCTTTAATATGTGGAAATAACGGCAG
>JAPLFI010000540.1 GCA_026390755.1 Ignavibacteriota bacterium | reverse complement strand
CGAATACCGCTCCCATATTATCTTTAGCGCCATTAAACATCCAGATAAAAATACCCGTTGTTATCACAATTGTTATAACAACGAATGTGAATACTTGTCTTAAAAGTTCTTGTCTTGACTCTGTATTAACCATAGGAAAAAGTTTTGAAAAAGTTTTGAAAAAGTTTTCATTAAGAATATTTCTGTTTAATTCATAACACTTTCAACCCATTTCATGTAAATATCAATTATATCTGCCCCGGGGCGTTCGTGTCCCTTACCCGGTTCAACCTGGAATTCAACTTGCGCGCCGGTCTTTTTCAGTTTTGCAACAAAATCAACGGTAGCAGGTAATGAAACATTCAGATCTTTTTCACCGTGAAAGATAAAAATTGGAATGCCTTGGAATGAATTCAGATTATTTTCGTCAGTAAAATCCGGTGCAAGATTACCCGGAGCGTACTTTTTGCCGATGTTTGGCGCACCGCTGAAAACAGCTAAAGCTTTGTATCTTGAAGGTGTTTCGTAAAATGTCCGGTAAACTCCATACCCGCCCATTGAAAATCCGGTTAGGAGAATCCGTGTTGTGTCTATAGAATAATCTTCACTGACTGCCGAAATAACTTCTGCAATGTCTTCCTGAGCGTAGTCACGTGAAAATGCGTTTGATTTACCGCGCCCAAAAGGTCCGACAGCAATAAAATCCTTGGGGATTAATGACAAAAATCCCCTGATGTTTGTTTCATCAGATGCACTTCCATGCAAAAACACCAGTAGCGGATACTTCTTATTTTTATCGAAATTCTCCGGTAAATAGACAACGTAGGGCTGTAAAGAGTTATCAGTTTTCGACTGGTACGCTTTACGTATGAAACCGCGATTATTTTCAAAGGGGTCAATTCCGGAATTAACTGAATTAATCATTCTCATTAGTCTTATTAAATTGAATCGTTCCGACGCACTTGTTTCGTAAATTTTTAATGCATCTATTTTATCCTTTAGTTCCTTTACCATGAACTGAACAGTGCTGTACGCGCCTTTCGACAAAAACTTTTTGTTTATTTCCAGTCTGTCATAAAGTTCCTTTTCGTCAAATTTTGGTAAAACGGATAAACCTGTGGAACCGAGACTTATTTTATTCTGAGATTTCCAGCGAAGCATATATGCACCTTCAAGCGCCTGGTTAGAATTTAAAGAAAATTCATGTTTTGTTATACCGGGAGTGCATTCATAATCTATTAAGTCAAATCCTGAAATTCTTTCACCTGTTCCGAGAAAAATGGAAACACTTTCCTTGAATGCTTTATTCGATACCGTTACCGCTGTTGCATTAAATGATTGTCCTTCTGTAGTATGTCCTTCTTTGACTGAAACAAATGTCTGTGGATTTCCTTTTAATACTGGCTTTTGGAAACTTAAAGGTGTATAAGTTCGTTTCTTGAATTCGGCTCCCGTATTGTCATCATCATTAACCTGATACCACACTTGTCCTTTTGTCCCGGCTGCTTTGCAGAAAGTAAGGTTAAAACCGATTCCTTCTGAAAGCCATGGATGATACGGTCTGACATCTGTCCACGGTAAAATTAATTCAAAACTGATAATTCCATTACCCTCGCGGAATTCCAATTTTGTATCAAAACTTGTCGGAACAAATATTTTATCAACATTATAATTCCAGAATATGTTCCGTGTCCATTCCCTTTCAGGCATATTCACGGCAGAGCACGCAAGTTCGTAAAATTCATCCGTTGGTTCGTTATTCATCTGAGGCCTTGCTATTAACAGAAGAAAACCGTCACCGTTTTGGTAAGCCCGGTCGCGGTATGTAAGGTGTTCGGCTTTTGCTTCTATATAAATATATAAAAATTCCGTACCGTAGGCTATTCTGTAAGAAATAGGAACCGCTGTATCAGTTTTATTCCGGCTTATTAAACCAAATTGTCTGATTGGCAGAAATTCCATCTGTTTATCTAAAATTCCGTCTATAACAGGTGATTCCGAAAGAAAATTTATCTCCTGTTCGCTGACTTTGGGAATATTGGCAAGAGTATCAACTACCCACGCAGAACTATTTTGTGCACGGCAAATTGAAATACCGAAAAATTCTTGTAAAAGAACAATTAATGCAATAATTAAAATACGTTTCATTTTGTCTCTTTCTGTTAATTTTAAGCGGTTATTATTTTTTTATGATACAGGTTTAACAACATATTGCATTAGACGAATTGTTACGGGGAATAGTTTCAATGATTTTGATTCTATGATTCCCTTTGCCCGCGAAGACTCAGCAGAACTTTCCTGAAACAAATTCAGGACAAGTTTCAGGAGTACAAATAATAATCTTTATTATTAACTATGCTGATTATTTTAATAAAAGCATCTGCCTGGTTTCATTAAAACCGTCAGTTTCCAGTCTGTAAAAATATGTTCCGCTTGTGTACCGGGAGGCATTCCAGTCAACTTCATAAATCCCCGGTTTGAGGGATTCATTCACGAGTGTTGTTAATTCTCGGCCGAGCATATCAAAAACGGATAATTTTACGAAATTCGCGGCTGATAACTGAAACTTAATTTTTGTAGAAGGATTAAACGGATTCGGATAGTTCTGGAACAACCTATACCCACTGGGAATCTCTTCTTCTAATTTATTTATTCCAACAGGTTTGAATCTGTCAATAACTTTTGAATCAACCCAGTAAGCATTATATGAATAATCGCCTGCTTTTGCGGAATTGAAGAACATATATTTCCCGTCAGGGGTTACCCAGGGGAAAGAATCTTCGCTCAAACCATTTATTCTGTTGCCCATATTCTGTGCCGGAGTCCACGAGCCGTCAGTTTTCTTAAAAGAAATGTAAACATCATGTAATCCGTAACTTCCGGGTCTGTTTGAGCCGAAAATAATATATTTTTCCTCAGGCTCTATATACGGAGACACTTCACTGAATGAAGTGTTAATTTCAGAGGGAAGTCTTTCGAAAGTTGAATACTGACCGTTAACAAGACTTGAGCGGTATATATCGGTTGCATTAGTAGCGGTATAAACTGAAAAATATATGGTACTGTCCATCGTCATTGCAAAGTCCCAGCCGAGGCTTCCCGGTATTGACTGATATGCCATATTTAATAACTGAGGCTGAGACCAGCCTGAGCCGTCTCTTGTGACGAAATAGTATTTCATTGAACCTGACCTGTACGATGAAAAATACAATTTATTGCCGTTCGGGGAGTAAACCGGCGAATTATCTATTGAATCGCTGGCAAAACCCGGCTGAACGGGCAATGTCCAGACTCCGTTTACGTCTTTCATTACGTACATTTTCGCATTTCCTGAAGAGAGGTTGAAATAATATTTTACGAAAAACATCTCCTTACCGTCCGGAGAGAACTTCGGTGAGCCGTGCCATCCCCACGTTCCGTCTGATATAAGATATTGAGGACCAAATCTCAGGGGAATTGTATCGGGGCGTGTTTGTCCCAGATAAGGTAGGCTGTCGGATAACAGTTCTGCCGGCTTATTAAATGTAACCATTCCTTTTACAGGGTTTGAGACAGAGATTAAACAAACTACTAAAATGATTGAAATCGTAATGAAGCTTTTCATTATTTTCCCTTTCTGATATTATTTTATGCTTAGTTTAATTTACGTGTGAATAATGGTAATGTTTAAAAATTTTTTATTCGCTCCTCAGACTTTCAACAGGATTTGCAAGTGCCGCCGTAATAACATGTAAACATATTGTTAAACTTGTTATCAGTGAAACAATTAACAGCGGAATAATGAATAACCAAGCTGATATATCCATTCTCACGGCAAAAGATTCCAGCCAGTATTTTACACCGAAATATGAAACCGGGCAGGCGATTATAAAAGAAATCAACAATAACCACTGGAAATCTTTAGTAAATAAGAGAAGTATATTCCAGATACCCGCTCCCAAAACCTTTCTTATACCGATTTCTTTTGTCCGCTGTAAAACCATGAATGAAGACAATCCTAAAATTCCCAGACTCGTTACGAATATCGCAAGAATAGAAAATATGCCGAATACTTTCCCGAACATTTCATCCGATTTATATTGCCGGTTAAAATATTCATCAAGGAAAAAATATTCGAAAGGATTGCCGGGGAAGAATTCATCGTACCGCGTTCTGATGTCCTGTATGACGGACTTCGTCTCTTTTCCGTTTATTGTCAGGGCATATAACCCTCTCACATCCCTTCCGTAAGGCATGAATCTGAAAATATGCGGCTCGAATGCAAACTTAAGAGACTGCTGGCGGTAATCTTTCAGCACTCCGGCAACGGTGAAAATCTTTCCCCAGTAAAGCACCTGCTGACCTATGGCATCTTCCGGACTTTTGAATCCTAACCACTTTACTGCAGTTTCATTGAGTATAAGAGCTGTTGAATCCGAAGGAAACTCTTTTGAAAAATTCCTTCCGGCTGCAAATTTTAAATTGAATACATTCACAAAATCGTAATCAATTCCTATAATCTGATAATTCTTATTATCTTCAGTGCCGACTCTGCAAATTCCGCCTGCATCCCACCATGATTGCTTTCCCGGAACATCAGTAGTCGCACAAAAATTTATGATACCCGGGTTTCTTAAAAGTTGTTCTTTAAATACGCTTAATTTACCCGAGTATGTTGTATCCCTTACTCTCGGAGCTCTGATGATTATTTTCTCATCCATACTAAATCCCAAATCCTGATTTTTCATGAATGTTATCTGCCGGAAAACAGCATAAGTGCATATAAGCATTACCAGTGCCATCAGGAACTGGAATCCGACAAGAACTTTTCGCAGATTTATTCCGTGTGCGGAATTACCAATTTTACCCCTCAGCACGGCAACAGGTTTATACGAAGAAAGAACGATTACAGGATACAAACCTGACAGGAAAACACCGATCAGAAACATAAGAACAACTGTAATCCAGAACCATTGCTGAGCCCAGATACTATATTCAACCGGAGTTCCCGTTATCT
>JAPLFI010000498.1 GCA_026390755.1 Ignavibacteriota bacterium | reverse complement strand
AAATAACCTCTGTTGTCTTTGATAAAACAGGAACAATCACGCAGAACTTTTTTCAGGGCGGTAAATCAGAAATAAGTTTCATCGGGGACGAGCTAACTGACTTTGAACTGTCACTTGTAAAAACTCTCGTTCGTCAGTCAACTCATCCGCTCAGCAGGAAAATATACGAACACCTCGCGGCATACAAGGTTTTCGAAATGCAGGATTTTTCGGAAAAGACGGGTCAGGGAATTACCGGTCTTGTGCTGAATAACCTGGTTACAGTGGGTTCACCCGAATTTATTACGGGAAAAATCGGCGAAAGTCCGAATCGGCTTTTCGGTAATTCTTCACGTGTTTATCTTTCTGTAAATAATAAGGTCAAAGGGTTTTTCACAATAAGCAACGCATACAGGCAGGGTCTTGCCGAAGTTATTTCCGGTTTAGAAAAAAATTACGACCTTCACCTGCTCTCCGGTGACAACGAAGGCGAAAGAGTTTTCCTTCAGTCTTATTTCAAAGACCCTCTGCAGATGCATTTCAGGCAGTCTCCCGAAAATAAATTGAAATACATCAAGGCTATGCAGAATGAAGGATTGAATGTACTGATGATTGGGGACGGACTGAACGACGCGGGCGCGCTGAAGCAGAGCGATGTCGGAATATCGGTGTCGGAAGATGTGTCGAATTTTTCGCCTGCCTGCGATGCTATACTCGACTCGGCAGATTTCCCTAAACTCAGAGATTTTGTTTCTTTTTCGAAGCAAAGCATACGCGTGATAATTATTAGTTTTGCAATTTCTTTTTTATATAACATTTTCGTGCTTTTGTTTGCGCTGGAGGGATTGCTAAAGCCTATTATTGCCGCTATTTTAATGCCTGTTAGTTCAATTTCCGTTGTGGTATTTTGTGTAATTGCGACAAACTACCTGGCAAAAAAACATAAATTCAGATAATGTCGGTAATAGTGGTTTTAATAGGCGTAAGTATTGTTATAGCAGGAGGATTTCTGGCGGCATTCCTGTGGGCGGTGAAGTCGGGACAGTATGAGGATAAATATACTCCTTCCGTGAGGATGCTGTTTGATGACGAAGAGAAGGGGAAGAAATAATATTCTTTCTTTTGCTTGATCAAAAGAAAGAATCAAAGAAAAATCAAGCGCTGAAGTAAAATTGCTGAATTTTCTTCGGTTCGGCAGAAAAATTTAAACTCGTGCAAGAACGGCACTCAAACAGAAAATTTTTCTTGTTGCCTCACCTTGAAAATTTTTATACGCAATTTTACTAAGGCGCATGTAAGAAATATTAACGAGAAACGAAACATTTCTTTTATTAATATAATTTTAATTAGTTATGAAAAAAACAGAACTTTTTTTTGATCCAAGTGTTGCCATACACGATTTTCTGGTTTTCGGTGAATTCGGCGACGTGAACCCGTCAATAACGGATTCCTCAACTTTCACATTCCTCAGCACTGATAAAATGGAAGAGGTTTTTGAGCACGGCATTGAAGGATGTTTTCTTTATTCGCGTCACTGGAATCCCATAAACAAATACCTCTCCGACACTCTCGCAAGGTTTGAGGATACGGAATCGGCGCAGGTAACGGCTTCGGGAATGGGCGCTATTAACTGCACTATTATGCAGTTATGCAATTCGGGTGACGAGATTGTTTCGAGTCATACAATTTACGGCGGGACGTATGCGCTGTTCAAGAATTTTCTGCCGAAGTTCGGTATAAAAGTGAACTTTGTTGACGCCACAAACCTCAACGAGGTTAAAAAAGCAATTACAAAAAAGACGAAGGTGATTTACTGCGAAACCATCAGCAATCCTTTACTCGAAATTTCTGATATTCCATCGCTCGCGAAAATCGCGAAGAAGAGCGGCGCGAAACTCGTGGTTGACAATACTTTCAGTCCGATGATAGTATCACCGTACAGGCTCGGAGCCGACGTTGTGATAGTTGCGGGATGTGTTTGCTCCTCGAATGAATTTATCTCAAGCCTTAATGACGTGAACTCGGGCGCATCAATGCTGTTGGGTGCCGTACTTGACAGTTATCGCGCCGCAAGTATTTTGAAAAATCTTCACTCGCTTCATTTGCGAATGGAAAAACACAGCGAGAATGCAATGTACGTGGCAAAACAATTTGAAAAGCTCGGACTTAAAACGTACTATCCCGGATTTCCGAAACACCGCGGACATAAACTTCTGAAGAGTTTTATGAACAAAGGATTCGGATACAGCGGAATGGTTGCCGTGGATATCGGCAGTGAGAAAAAGGCGAATAAGTTCATGGAAATGATGCAGAATGAAAAGGTCGGGTATCTGGCTGTAAGTCTCGGTTACTTCAAGACGCTGTTCAGCGCTCCCAGCCACAGTACATCATCCGAGATTCCCGAAGACGTGCAGAAAAAAATCGGACTCGGAAAAGGACTTGTACGTTTCTCAATCGGACTTGATAACAACATAGAGGAATCATTCAGCCGTATAAAGAAATGCCTGAAAAAATTATCGATTATATAGGTTTTTCAAAGCAGAAAACAGAGCAGGAAACAACGCCGGGAATAAAATCTGTTGTTTTCTAAAAACCAATGTCCCTTTAAGTGTTAAGTGTAGGAACAATATATTTATAGCCCGAATTAGTTATACAAATCCAGTGCTTTTTGTTCCTTTAGGGACAATATATTTATAGCACTAAATATTTATTCACCTCCCAAAAAAGTTCTTCTGCCTTTCGGCACGGAACACCGCCCGCGTTATTATTAAATTTTCAAGTTTTCTGCTAACCCAACTTGCGCACCATAAAAAATAACCTTATGTTATTCAATAAGTTAGCGCCTCAGCTTTGTT
>JAPLFI010000452.1 GCA_026390755.1 Ignavibacteriota bacterium | reverse complement strand
TCCGCTCGTGGAGCCTGTCAGCATTGACGAAGCGTATCTCGATGTCACTCAGGTGCTTCTGCCTTTTAAAGGCGACTACCGGCGTCTTGCATCGGAACTGAAAAATGAAATCAAAGATACGCTCGGTATAACATGTTCCGTAGGAATATCTTCCAACAAAGTTTGCTCAAAGATTGCATCAAAACAAAATAAACCCGACGGAATCACTCTCGTGCCTTTCGGCAGGGAAAGCGAATTCCTCGCTCCTCTGCCTGTGGAGAGTATTCCGGGTGTCGGTAAAGCAACTTTCAAAAAACTCAGCAAATACGGTATCGTTACAATCGGCGATTTACTTAAATACAGCGAAGAATTTTACGAAAACGAAATAGGAAGTTACACTTCCCATCTGCTGAAAGTTGCAAAGGGAATTGATAACCGAGAAGTATCATCGCATGAAGATTATGAGCAGAAATCTCTTTCGAAAGAAAATACTTTCAACCGCGACATTGACGACAGGGAATTCCTGAAAAAGGAATTGTACTTCCTGCTCGAAAAAGCCTGCGCCCGGCTCAGGAAAAAGAAAGTCAAGGCAAGGGGATTAACCGTGAAGGTTAAATATCCCGATTTCACCGTCAATCAAAAGGCATTCACGGGTACACGGTATTCAAACCTCGAAATTGATTTCTATGAAGATGCTGTTGTGCTTCTCGGCAGGCTGATTCCGAAAAAGCGGAGTATAAGACTGCTCGGTGTGAAATTTTCAGATCTGATAAACGACGATTATTTAATACAGGAAAATCTTTTTACCGATGAGGATAAATATAAGAACCTGATTGAAAAAATGGATAAAATAAGGAAGAAATATAACTACGATGCCATAAAGTTCGGCAAAACATTCGGTGAAGATCTTTAATTTTTCCGCGTGTATTTAAGTACAATATTATTCAGACCGTCGAGATAAAACCCGTGCACGTCATTCTGAAGAAGATAAATCCTTTGATTGTAAAAAAGGTAAACCCATGCCGCATCGTCAATCACAATTCTCTCCATTTCATTGTAAATCTTTTTTCGTTCTTCGAAGTCTGTAATTCTGATTGACTTTTCATACAGCGTGTCAACTGTTTTATTTGAGTAACCTGTTTTATTCGGTCCGCGCGGAATAATATTCTTTGAATAAAAGAGCGCCATAAAATTCTCCGGGTCGTAATAATCCGCTCCCCAGTTCCCGCGCGTGAAGGCATATTCGCCGTCCTGCTGTTTTGTGTTGAGCGTTGCCTGAAGAACCTGCTCAATCTTAAGTTCAATGCCTGTTTCTTTAAGCTGTTCCTGTACCGCAATTGCAATTGATTTTTGCATTTCGTCGTTTGAAATTACAAGTTTAAGGTCGAGCCCTTTACCGTCCTCATATCCCGCCTCGCCGAGCAGTTCCTTTGCTTTTTTAAGGTCGTATTTATATCCTTTCGTTGATGAATCGTAGCCCGGTATGCCGACCGGCAGGGGACCGTTATGAGCGGGGATACCGCGGTTTTTTAGAACGTATTTAACGATTCTTTCTCTGTCAACTGCGTAGTTTAAAGCCTGCCTGAGTTTTTTATTGCTCAGAAACGGACTTTGCTTTGCCGCCGGAAGGGATTCATTCTGTATCATAATAAAGTAAACTGTATTCAGCCACGGCTGGCGTACGAGCCTGTAATCCTTTTCATCGGGCTTTATCAGATTACCGTTATCATCCGAAAGTGCGTCTATGGTCTCAGCCGAAGGCTCATGATAATCATACTTCCCGCCTATAAAATCGAAGAACTCGGTTTCAACCGACTGTGTGAAAGTATAATGAATCTCATCAAGATACGGCAATCTTATGCCGGCAGAATCAAATTCGTAATAGTTCTTATTTCTTTCGAGGACTAGTAAACGGTCAAGATTCCACTTATTGAATTTGAACGGTCCCGTACCGACCGGGTGCTGTCCGAAATTATTTCCGTAATATTCAACCGCTTCACGCGGATACACGTATCCGTAAGTCATGGTAAGCAGGCTCAGGAAAGGGGCGAACGGCTCGTATAATTCAATAACGAGAGTGGAATCGTCCGGTGTTGTCAGTCCGCTGATTCCATTTTTATCATTACCGTTTTTGGTTTTGAAACTTTCTATGTATTCACGCGCGCCTTTGATTTTATCCCTGAAGACCCACATCCCGCGTGTCTTTGTTGAAGGGTTGTTAACGCGTTCAAGGCAGTATTTGAAATCCTTTGATGTTAATTTACGTACTTTACCGTCTTTGAAACAAGGGTCGTCATGGAACCGTACGTCAGTTCTGATATTGAAAGTATAACGCAATCCGTCGC
>JAPLFI010000436.1 GCA_026390755.1 Ignavibacteriota bacterium | reverse complement strand
GACTAAAGGTTTATGATGTAAGCGGAAGGGAGATTACTTCTTTAGTGAATTCAAACCTGAAACCGGGAGTATATTATGTTTTATTTGACGGAAGTGGGTTTGCGAGCGGGGTGTATTTTTACAGATTGACGGCGGAGGGGTTTAGTGAGACGAGGAAAATGATACTGGTGCGGTAATATAAAATTTCATCTCATTATTACAGGGAAACGAACAGCGGATTTGATTATAACCTTTTCGGGAACGGCACGATTGAAGACAACCTGATACTGATAAACAAAACCGGGAAAGTGATTTTATTAAACGGCTACACACTGCCGCCGGGAGAATCCAATGTGGAGATAAAATATTTCGCGGGATATGCAGACGAGATTGAAGATAGCGCGGAGCCGCCTGAAGGTTATCCCGAAAGCAGTGACTGCTGCGTCATAATAAATAATATTTTTAATTCATACTAAAATGATTACATTTCTCTATACTGTTGTTACTGATTAATTCTTTTCAATTATTCTTTTTTATAATGCTCTATAAAATAAGGGAATAAAAGCATGAAAAAGAAATATTTTATTATTTTAATTGCCGCGTTCGCATTTCAAGTCAACATTTCTTCTGCACAATCGAGCTGGTATTGGGAACATCCAACTCCGCAGGGTAACATGATTACTTCATCGAAATTTTTCAATACAAATACAGGATTTTGCGTAGGTTTTAACAGAACATTACTCAAGACAACAAACGGCGGTATAAACTGGCAAATAGTTCCATTAACGATAATCAGATTAAATTCAATCAATGTCATAAATTCACAGACGGGTTTTATTGCTGCTTATAGCGGAACAATATTCAAAACAACAAATACCGGAGAAAACTGGGTCGCAATCTCAAGTCCATCTCATAGTAACTACAATTTTAAGGATATTTATTTTTTAAACGATAATACAGGTTATTGCATTAATGATTCATATATTTTTAAGACAACAAACGGCGGAATGAACTGGAATACTAATTATTCATCAAGTTTAATGCTTACCAGGATATATTTCAAAAATCAAACAACAGGATTTGTTATAGGAAAATCAGGCATGATAGCCGGCACGACAAATTCAGGTTCCAGCTGGTTTATACGAAGCGCTGTTTCAGCCGGTAATTTCACCGATATAGCGTTTGCAAATGATATGAGAGGCTTTATTACAGGTGAATCCGGGGATTTGATTTCAACGACAGATGGCGGGGTAACCTGGCCAATTTTCCAGTATATCGGCTCTCATTTATACGGTATTGATTTTGCTGATCAAAATACCGGTTCGCTTTGCGGATATACATCAACGGGATCAATAATTCATACTACTGACGGAGGTGATAACTGGACTATTCAGACACCATTACATGAGACCATTGCCGAGATAGTACATATTTCCCCTACCGTAATTTTATCATTCTCTGACAGGGGTCAAATTTACAGAACGACAAATGAAGGAACTATATGGGATACAATAACAAAAGGAATTAATACTGAAATACTACATTTATGTTTTGTTGATTCATTAATTGGATTCGCTACATTTTATAATGGAGTAACAAGAACAACGGACGGAGGGGCGCACTGGATTAAATTATATGCCCCGGTTCTTAATATGGCAGATGATATAAAGTTTATCAACCGGAATACGGGTTTTGTTATTGGCGGTTATTCATATATGACTTTATGCAAGACAACAGACGGCGGTACAAATTGGGTTAAAATAAGTAATGGCAACCCTCTTGGCTGTTTCAAAAGTTTTCATGTTTTTTCGCAAGATACAATGGTATGCGTCGGCGGTAATTCGGCTTCGTGTAATAACAACGGAAATATTTACAGGACAAATAACGGAGGTTCAAACTGGAACCATCTTTCTTATACCGGACCCACGCTAAATAACGTATCATTTAATAATTCCACAACCGGCTATGCCTGCGGCAACAGCGGCACATTACTACGTTCAACGGACAGGGGAAACAACTGGTCTGCTATTCCAAGCGGTACTACATATGATTTAACAAGGATAAAATTTGTTGATAGTTTGACGGGATGGATATGCGGCGGTTTTAGTACAATATTAAAGACTACTAACGGCGGCTTAGACTGGTTCAGCCAAATGCCAAATGGCTGGAATAATACGTTACGCAGTATTAATTTTTTGAACCATAATACAGGTATCGCGGTAGGTTCAAATGAATACATTTGGGATTCAACTATAGTATATATAACAAGTAATGGAGGTACTAACTGGGTATATGTTCCGAATATTTCGGCAAACATTCTTAACGATGTTGCTTATCCAAGTAATCACAAAGTTACTGCCGCCGGCAGTAATGGAACAATTATATCTTCATATGCATTGGGTAATTCTTTACCATTACCCCCGGCATTGATTTCACCTTATAATAATGCATATCAGATAAATTTCAATCCGCTCTTTGACTGGAGTGATATTTCAAACGCAGAATCATACGACATACAAATTTCGAAATCTTCCTCTTTTGATACACTGGTATATAGTTCAACAATTTCCGGAAGCTCCGGGCTACAGCTTGGGTCCTGTGTACTTTACAGGAACAGTATTTGTTACTGGAGAGTCCGCGGAATAAATTCTTTAGGTCCCGGTGCCTGGTCTCTGGTATTCAGATTTTCAACTCATAATTACAGCAATTCATGGACGCAACAATTAATTCCTGATACTTTAAGTAATAATTCAGTATTTATGTCAGATACTATTACGGGCTGGATTGCAGGCAATAAAGGACGGATTTTTAAAACAACATCGGGAGGTGACTGCTGGTTCCTGCAAACTTCACTGACCCCTAAAAACTTAAACACAGTGTTTTTCCGTAATACACTGACCGGCTGGGCTGCCGGAGACAGCGGCGTATTCCTGAGAACAAACAATGGCGGCGCTTCATGGAATAATATTTCATTAAATGCTGAAACGAAAATTAATTCAATGTATTTTATATCGATAGATTCCGGATGGATTGCGGGGAATAACGGTAAATTGTACCGCACATTTAATTCAGGTCAAAACTGGATTGAGATTAATCCGGAATTATCTTCAAATATTAACTGTGTAATATTTGTTAATTCTTCGACAGGATGGATATGCGGCAATAACGGGAAAATATATAAAACATCTGACGGAGGTACTGGCTGGACACTGCAAACTATAAATACTACAAATAAATTAAATTCAATCGCATTCGTAAGTGATTTGACCGGTTGGGTCGCAGGTCAGGGAGGTATAGTTTACAAAACTACCGATGGAGGGACTAATTGGTTTATTCAAAATAGCCGGGTTACGGATAATCTAAATTCTGTTTTCTTTACTTCACCTGACAGGGGCTGGTTAGCATCCGAAAACGGTAAACTCATTGCGACAAAATCTTCCGGAAACGACTGGAGAGTACAGACTACATTCAACCAGAAAAATATTAAGTCAATTTCATTTACTAATATTAACAATGGGTGGATATGCGGTAGCAGCGGAAGTGTTTATTATTCGCCAAATGGCTCGATAATAACTTTAATTGGTCAGAATACAGAATTAATTCCTGATAATTACTCATTATCACAAAACTACCCGAATCCGTTTAATCCGGTGACAAGGATAAGATATGCATTGCCGCGTTCCGGGAGTGTGAGGCTGGCGGTGTATGATGTTATGGGACGGGAGGTTGATATGCTGGTAAATGAGAGGCAGACAACGGGGAGTTATGAGGCGGTTTGGGATGGAACGCGGTTTGCGAGCGGGGTTTATTTTTACAGGTTAACGGCGGAGGGGTACGGGGAGACGAAGCCGATGCTATTGATTAAATAAAATGCAGTAACTTTGTACTATCGGAAATAAAGTTTTATACGATGAAGTCAAGACATAATCTTAAAAAAACCTAAAAGTAATTTTTCGGGGAAACTAAATGGTTAAATCAATCAAGAAATATCATAAGACGTACGACAGGGAAAAGAATAAGGGTTTAAACGAAATCAGCGCTAATATAAAACAAAGTTAAAAATGTCATCAAGATGTAATTCAGGTTTTCATACCTGGTCAGGATGCAAATGTACCGTATGCGGCAAAACCCGTGATGAACAGCACGACAGGAGTAAAGATTGCGGAAAATGTTCTAAGTGTGGTATGATATTTATTAAAGCGCATACATTGTCAGGCAGTAAATGTACCGTATGCGAAAAAACGATTGTTGTTGATAAAGACGGCAATGAATATAAAACGGTAACAATCGGCACGCAGGAATGGACAGCAGAGAACCTGAACATTGAGCATTACTGTAACGGCGACCCGATATCGCTGGTTCAGGATGCAAGTGAGTGGAAAAACTTGAATACCGGCGCCTGTTGTTACTATGACAATAAGACATCAAACGGAAAAATTTACGGCAAGCTTTATAATTGGTATGCTGTAAACGACTCCCGCGGATTAGCTCCTGAAGGGTGGCACGTACCAAGCGATGAGGAGTGGACACAGCTAATAGACTATTTAGGCGGAGAAAAAGCAGCAGGGGGTAAACTTAAAGCCACAACATTATGGAAGAGTCTGAGTACAGGAGCAACAAACAGCAGTGAATTTACTGCGTTTTCCGGTGGTTACCGTTTCAGCATTGGGGATTTCAACGATGTTGGTAAGTACGGTTACTTCTGGTCTGCGTCGGAGTTCAATGGCACACTCGCATGGTTCCGCTATCTGAGTTACGTCAATTCGGGTGTGCTCCGCGGCTATGGTTTTAAGAAGAATGGGTTGTCTATTCGTTGCGTAAAGGATTAATTGATTATAAAGGATTAATTGATTAACAATTGTATGTTTCCAAAATTTGTTGTAGTTTTGCTTTATGACAAGGGCATCAAAAAGTAGTTTTTAAAGATGCCCTTTAGAACTCCGTAGAAAGTTCCGGGAATTCCGTAGAAAGTTCCGGGGTTCATTGCGGCGAATAAATGTGTGAAATTTCGGCAAAAACATCGTTTTTTTAAAATAATTTAATTAAAGGATCATAAAATGTCTAATATAGATAAATATCCCGCGACTGCGGCGGCGCTTGGAATTGAGGCGGATAAAATTGCAGCACCGAACAGTGTTTATAAATATATCACTTAAAATCGCCGCTATGACGTTGCTGATTATGGTTGTCACGATGATGAGCAGTTGCAACAATAGCACGGAGCCTACGTCCGGAACGGGTGAATCGCTTCGTTTCATCTTCATGGCAGACAGCCGTCTTGACTCACTGGAACAACCGGTGAACACACCGGTGTTGAATGCCATTATCAACCAGATATCCACGTTGTCACCCAAGCCGTCCTTTGTGATGTTCGCCGGCGACATGTCCTACATGGGCTATCTCGATTCCTCCTACACGTTCCAGGCATGGAAAGACCTGTTCGCACCCCTGACCGGCAGTGGAATATCCTTGTACACGACCCTCGGCAATCATGAGTTGTATCACCAGAACTCTTCTTCACACGCTTTCCTGCTCGTCAACCAGCAGGCATTCCAAAGTGCGTTTCCAGAGAACCCCGCCAACGGTCCTACCGGCTACGAGCACCTTGCCTATTCCTTCACTTCTCCGGGCGGCAACTCTTTTTTCGCGGTACTGGATCCATACTACCTGACGCAAGACACGACCCACGAGAGCCTGGGCGGCAACATAGATAATACGCAGATGTCATGGCTAAGAGCACAGGTGTCCCAGACCAGGGCAACACACAAATTCCTTTTTCTTCATACGCCCTATTACTATGTTTACAACGACCCGGGAGAACCATCGGCTGCAAACCAGACCTATACAGCGCTTTGGTCTTTCCTTGACTCCAACAAATTCGACTTCTACGCCTGCGGACATTCGCATCTCTATTCCCGCAAGACCGTTGACAGTACCGT
>JAPLFI010000602.1 GCA_026390755.1 Ignavibacteriota bacterium | reverse complement strand
TCTCTTATTCTGATGGAAAATGCGGGAAAAAACTCCGCAGAAATTATTATTAAGGAATTCGAAAAGTCGGATACCAAATCAGTTACCGTTCTTTGCGGAAAAGGAAGCAATGCAGGCGACGGATTTGTAATTGCAAGACATCTCTTGCTCGCTGGTATTTCCGTATCTGTAATTTTATTGTATCCCGCAAAGGTTTTTAAAGGAGACGCTGAAATTAATTTTCACATACTCGAAAAACTGCGTAAGGATTATCCGCTCCGCATAGTATATGCGGGCTCTTTCGGTGCTTTTAAAAAACACACGAACAGCCGGTTTACGTTTTATGTTGACGCCGTATTCGGAATCGGTTTTAAAGGCACAGCTGAGACGAAGATAAGAACTGTATTCCATTATATTAATAATCAGAAGAATAAATTTGTTGTTTCCGTTGACACTCCGAGCAGACGTTGTAAACGCCGATTTGACTATATCAATGGGAGTCCGGAAGTTCGCCTGTCTGGTCGGACAGGGAAAAACAAATTCCGGTATAATCGAAACCGTTGATATCGGTATTCCCGTTGAAGAATTCGGCAGGCAGAATAAGAAAAAAATATATATTCCGGAAGCGAAAGACCTTAAATGTTTTATTCCCGTCAGGAAAAAGAATTCAAATAAATACACTAACGGGAAATTATTCATTCTCGCCGGAAGCGAAGGATTTACCGGTGCCGCTTATTTATGCTCTCTTTCCGCTTTGCGTACAGGATGCGGCGCTGTGATTCTCGGAATACCGTCCGCGCTCAATACCGTTATGGAAAGAAAAACTACTGAAGTGATAACACTTCCTCTTCAGGGGAAAAAGTATTTTAACGGAGATGCTTATAAGGGAATTCAGGATAAATTGAAATGGGCTGATGCAGTACTCATCGGACCGGGTATCGGCAGGAATCCGGAAACACTCGCACTTGTGAGAAATGTTTATACTAATACGGGTAAAAATATTGTCCTGGATGCTGACGGAATTTTTGCATTCAGGGGAAACCCGGAATTACTTAAACGCCGGCGCGGAAAAACTGTATTAACTCCGCATTACGGCGAATTTGCCGGATTGCTCGGTATATCAGTTGAAGATTTGAAAAAAGATTTGTATAATATATCGTTAAATTTTGCAAGAGAGTTCAAAGTCATTCTCGTTTTAAAAAATTCTCCGACGGTTATAACTGACGGACGGTATTTTATTGTAAATCCGACAGGAAGTGAAAACCTTGCAACAGTCGGAACGGGTGACGTCCTCGCAGGAATAACTGCGGGATTACTGGCTTCGAATCACACAGCATGGGGAAGCGCTCTGCTTGCTGTCTATCTTCACGGTCTGTGCGGTGATATGCTTTATTCAGAACAGGGCAGCAGTTCCACTATTGCATCTGATTTAATTGAAAAAATACAATTTGCGAAAAAAAACATACTTGACAGTTAATTTACAGGAAACATATTAGATAATGATACCACTTAAAGATTTACTGAATGTTTTACCGTTGATTATTATAGGAACCGGAGCCATAGTCACTCTGATGATGTCGGCTTTTCTCAAAAAAGGTTCTTTCTTCGTTATGCTCACGTCTGCTGTATTTGTACTCGGCGCCTTCGTAATCTCATTTTTCTCACTTAATAAAGATGTAATCGTATTCAATGAGATGCTTCGTATTAATCCCGTATCACTTGCCTTCTCAATGATAATCCTTTTCACCGTACTGATTACTATTATTGCTTCACCGGATTATCTCGGCAAACTTGAAATAAATTTCGGCGAATATTATTCGTTGCTGTTGTTTGCTCTGACGGGAATGCTGATGATGGTTTTCGCGAACGATTTATTAATTATTTTCATTGGACTGGAAACGATGTCGGTTTGCTTCTATGTAATGGCGGGTATGATACGTAAAAGAATTAAATCAAACGAAAGCGCAATGAAGTATTTTCTCCTCGGTGCTTTCATGACGGGATTCCTTCTCTACGGTATGTCGCTTATATACGGTATCACCGGGACGACAAACATACAGAAAATTGTTCTTGCCGTCCAGATTTTCAAAAACCCCGTTTTCCTGGTCGGTATCAGTTTGTTCTTAATCGGATTCATGTTCAAAATCGGCATATTCCCGTTCCAGATGTGGATTCCCGATGTTTATGACGGCTCGCCTACTATAGTTGCCGGAATGATGTCAACTGCGGGAAAAATTGCGGCAGTCGGCACTCTTTCACCGTTTTTAATCAGTCTTTACCTTGTTGATTATAAAATTCTGTTTTCCGTTGCCGCAACGCTGACCATGCTTTACGGAAATATTATCGCCATTTCACAGACAAATGTAAAAAGACTCCTTGCATATTCTTCGATTGCAAGCGCCGGTTATATTGTAGTCGGTTTAACGGCTATGACCGACTTTGCGCAGAAGGGTATCGCTTTCTATCTCATGGCATTTTCTTTCATGCAGTTAGGCGCCTTTATTATAGTTTCCATTATTGAACAGAGTTCGCCGGACGGTAAAGATTTCAGGAATATTTCAATAGATGATTATAAAGGACTCGGCAAAAGGAATCCTGTGCTCGCAACGGTATTTACCGTATTTCTTTTCTCTCTCGGAGGAATTCCTCCGTTTGCGGGATTCTGGGGCAAGTATTATTTGTTCTTCGCGGCTATTGAAGCTAAACTTATATGGCTTTCAATAGTAGCAATACTCCTTAGCCTCGTCGCAATTTATTATTATCTGAAAATAATTGTTTATATGTGGTTCCGCGATGCGGATGAGGCTGGCATATACGAGCCGGTTAAGGTTACAACACTGGGTGTATTTGCGCTATTTGTTGCAATTGCCGGGACATTTGTTTTTGGTGTCTAT
>JAPLFI010000447.1 GCA_026390755.1 Ignavibacteriota bacterium | reverse complement strand
GTATTGTTAAAAGTACTATTTACAGAATCAACTAACCCAAACTATATCTCCCGTTCCGATAAACAACTGTTATTGTTTAACCTCTGACGGGACAGCAATGATATTATATTTTGAATTATAAAAATACTGAAGACAAGAGAGTATAGATTTCAGGCTTTAATGTTATAACAAATATACGGAATTGTGAGTTGCAACTCCCCTTTTTCTTCGGAGATTTTATTCAGGCGATTTTCAAGATTATTAAATATTTCTTCCAAACGGTTTCCGGGTAATATTTTTTTCCATTCCGGCAGAAAGTGTAATTTTACGGGATAATGATTAAAGAATGCAGTTCCGTTTAAGTATCTCATTGAGAAAGAATTTCTCACTTTTTTCACGTTCAGGAAGTCCGCTTCGGCCAGCATTTTATCCATAACACTTACTGGTTTACGTTTATCGTAAATATGTTCTTCCAGCTTATGAATTTCTTTAATAAGCCTCAACTCCCCCAGTACATCTTTAAATATATCATAAAATTCGGACATTGTTTTCGGTAAATTGAATGTGAATACGAACTGTCCTCCGGGTTTAATAACTCTTCTGCACTGCGATAATACAGATTTTATATCAGGGACATTATTGATTCCGTTATTTGAGACAATTAAATCAAAATAATTATTTTTGAAAGGAAGTTTTTCGGCGATGCAATTAATGACTTTTACATTTCTGATACCATAAGTTTTCAGTTTCAGTTTTATTCTGTCGGTTGCGGTTTTCCAAGGGTCAATGCCATAGACCAAAGATGAACTTCCAAGTCTGCCGGCGAGTTCGATTAATGGAAATCCTGTTCCGCAGGCAATATCAAGAACCTTCATTGAGGGTCTGAGGTTGACGGTTTCGAAAAGTGTCTGTCCGAACGGAGCCGACCACAGGGGGAGCTCGTCAACAACGGAGACTACAGTTTTGTTTGAAGCGTCAAATTTTGACTTTAAGTAGTTTTTCACATTTTAAATATTAATTATCCATTGTTAATATACAGGAATTAATGTTTTATATTACAAAAATAGAAAAATCTTATGATATAATCCAAACCCAATGCGTTTTCACATTCAGGTTGTTTAATTCAGTTATTATCCATTTCTTCAGACCTCGAAGTTATATTATATCAATTATCGCGCCAAACTATTATACGGAAAACATTTAAACAGTTGTTTTTTAAAACTAATAGCATTACATTTGCTTTATTGCTAACCCTCCTTACTGCATTAATATATTGTTTAACAGAGGCGCAAACGGGCACGATTCTCGGAATTACAAAAATTTTTAAATACTTTGCAAAATTGCGGGGAATATATTTAATAATAAAATAATTTAAGGAGAACAGAAAATGAGAAAAATTTTCTATCTGACATTAATGACGGCATTCATCGTTAATGTTTCAATTTCACAGGATATCAAAAATGCGCCAAACTATGTCGGAAAATACAAGGGCGGCGGCTCTTCAAATTCAGGCATTGAACAAAAAAAGGCACCGCGGACGATAACTCCGCAGGAGCAATCAATAAGCGACGAAATTATGAATCTGAAGCATTCCGGAAGCACTGACTTCAGCAGAATGATTAACCTGCAGAAACAGCTCGACGCAATCAATCAAGAGAACGTAACAAAGGAAGCAACCCCATACAACGGCACACTGGTACCCGCCGTTAATCCGCCTTTCATTGAACCGGATGCAATTGGGAATACGCAAATAGCGAATTATTTTGATGTAAAGGCGATTGCAACGGCGACCGAATCTACAGGCAAACTCTGGACAGTGATTTGCTATGAGGGTGCGGGAGGCCCGTCGACACCCGACTCCATAAGTTTTTTCTCATCTATAAACGGCGGTACAAGCTGGGTTTTATACAGCCGGGGCTCTCTCTCAGCGACGGACAAATTCAACTATGATGACCTTGATATAGAAATAATCGAACCGGCAACGGGCGATAAATATATGTATGTTGTTTATGGACTAAGGTCATCAGGCGGAACAGGCTGGTGGGTTGCAGGAGGTGTCTGGCTTAGATTAACAGGAACTTTCGGAGGTGATTATTTTACTTTCGGATGGCCCGATGATAATGCGTCGAAAAGATACTATAATGTCAGAATCACTTCCGATAACTCACAATATGCATCGGCTCCGTGGTTATACGTAGTCTGCTCTTTCGATTCTGGAACAGGTTCATACATTGAAAACACGCAGAAATTTGCGAGATGCGTAACTCCCTACACAACTCCTCCGATTTTTACTTATAAGGCAGATAAACCATTCTGGTGGATGGGAGTCCCAACAAATTTAAATATGAATCAAAGAAACCTGTATTCCGATATTGCATATTTCAGAAATACAAACGATTCAATAATTATTTCATTCAGCGGAGTTCCTGATTCCACGAAATTATTCTTTTCGAAGCATGACATAAACGGAACATCGCCAAGCCTGGGAGGTCAGGTAATGGAAATGATAGGAGGCAGTGAACCCAATCTTCGCAAAGCAGGAACAAGGCTTGCATCAAACGGAAACAGCAACGGAGCAATATTTGCCGCGTTCCGTCAGCTAATTCCGGGTTCACTATCCAATAATTTTCATACAAAATATTTCAGAACCGATAATTTCGGTAACTTCAATACTATAGCCGGTCAGAGTGTATTAAACGGCGGTACAAACGGCGTTATCGGGACTGATATCATCGGCGTGAAAAACGGAGATTCGTTCAGATATACATGGTTAAATTTCAGTTCCGGATCTACTGACAGTGTAAGATATGCTTCGGTTAATGCTGACGGTAACTGGCCGGTTGATATATTAAAAATGAATCCGAGCGGCTTTTGTTCACAACTAATTGGTCCCAGGGCAGGTTATAGAATGGTTCCGGATGATAGCTGCTTTGCGATATATAAAGCACAGCCAAATTTCGTAAGGGCAGCTTTCGGCTGTACGGGAGAAGTAATAGGCATTAATCCGAACACTACTCCCGTGTCTTATAATTTATCACAAAACTTTCCGAATCCTTTTAATCCGTCAACAAGGATTTCTTATTCGATTCCGAAAGACGGATTCGTTAAGATTACCATTTATGACATACTCGGAAAAGAAGCCGGAACATTAGTTAACAGCAGCCGTAAAGCAGGAACATACATTATAGAATTCAACGCTTCTGCACTTGCAAGCGGTATTTATTTCTACAGTCTGATTGTTGACGGAGATAATGTTAAGACGAAGAAAATGATAATGGCGAAATAAGGACAAATGTCCGTATAGTAAGTGACGTTTCATCTTTAAATCTTTACACAACAGTGGCTGTCAAACCGCCGCCTTTTTTGTTGGCTGTATTATAATATTGTTTTGAGTTTAATAGTAGCACCAAAATCTTTAAATTGTAAGAAAAAAGATCACGACTGAAAACAATAAATGAGACTCTGTCCTAACTGTCATAGCAAAGAACATTCCGGGCGCCTGAAAGAAGGTGAGCATATTATTGTCAGATGTGACAATTGCTCTTTACTTTTCCTTCTGAATATTCCCGATGAAAAAGAGATTTACGAAGATTATTACAAAATTGAATTCACAAAAGAGGATTATAACGCAGAATCTAAATATCCATACCTCACAGATATTTTCGAAATCAACAGGCAGAGGATACAAAAGCTGAATCAACTGCAAAAAGCTCTTAAATCAACGGGTAAAAAAATCCTTGATATTGGCTGCGGCTCAGGACTGTTTTTAAAAACGGCAAAAGACGAAGGTTACGAAACATACGGAATTGATATCTCCGCTAATGCGCTTAGGTTTGCGAAAGAAGAGTTCGGACTGAATGCGGAAGCTAAGAGTACGGAAGATATCATTAATGAAGAAAAAAAGTTCGATATAATCACTTTATGGCATGTGCTTGAACATTTTCTGAACCCGGTTAAAGAACTAATAAGTATAAAGGATCTGCTTTCGCCCGGAGGATACATTTTTATTGAAGTCCCGAATTTTAATTCCGCGGAATTCCGTCTGAGCGGATATAAATGGAAGGGCGGGAATCACCCGAAGTACCACAGAACTTTTTTCTCGAATAAAACACTTGAGGAAACGCTGATGAGGAGCGGCTTTGGCAATTTTCAAAGAATACAGCTCTCATATCATCTGCCCGGAAGGAATCCTCTGTTTAATTCTGCGAAAAAGCTTTTTAATGCAATAGCAATGGACGCGTTTCTCGATTACACGGCTTATAACCGTGAGCATGAAATTATAATATAAAACTTAACACTTAACACTTTTTTTGTCATCCTGAACTTGTTTCAGGATCTCACTTAACACTTAACATTACGAAATTGAATTTAAAAAATTTATTTTTATCAGCTGTTCTGTTTATTTCCGTAACGATACACAGAGGATATCTATATTCACAGGAAATACTTCTGCCTCCGGAAATAAATATTTATGCCGGCGCTTTTCCGAATCTCGGAGGTACTGAGGACGATGTTACAGCCGAAAAGCTTGAAAAGTTCAGGACGCTTACCGGTCGCATACCGGCATGGGTGTATTTTTCCAATAACTGGTTCAACGGAATAAAATTTCCTGTAAAAGAAGTGAAGCTAATATATGAAAGCGGCTCAATTCCTTACATAAGAATGGTTCCGAGGAGCAGTTTTAATACAGGAAAGCAGGACTCTTTATATAATTTAGATAAAATAATAAGCGGACAGTTCGACATCGAATTAAGGAAATGGGCGAGTGATGCGATGAAAACCGCGAAACCTATTATGGCAGAATTCGCACCGGAAGTGAACGGTAACTGGTTTCCGTGGAGCGGTATTAATCTCGGCGGAGGAGTGAAAGATAAATTCGGCAGTAACGAAGAAGAAGACGGACCCGGGAAATTTAAAGCCGCTTACAGGCATATAATAAATATTTCGCGTGAAGAGGGGGCTTATAATATTACGTGGGTATATCATCCTAACGGTATCTCTGCACCGCAGGAAAGCTGGAACACTCTGAAATCATATTATCCGGGAGATGATTATATTGACTGGATTGGCGTGAGCGTTTACGGCTCGCAGAAACCCGGCTGGAAATGGACAAAATTCACCGATGTTTTTGACGGTATATATGAAGAATTATGCGGAGTATCGGAAGTAAAACCGCTTGCGATAATTGAATTTGGCGTTGCAGAAGACTCTGCAAGCGGAAGTAAGGCAGAATGGTTTGAAGACGCATTTAATTCTTTTGCTTCCGGCAGGTATCCGAAGATAAAGGCGATTTCTTACTGGCATTCATCCTGGCAGAATGAAGACGGAACAACATCGAATCTGAAAATTGACTCGTCACCTGCGGCACTTGAAGTATATAAAAAATATATAAACGGAGAATATTTCAACGCAGTTCCGGTTTTCAGTCAATAAACTTTTATACATTCGTAATCTTTTTCAATAACATCTTTCTGTTTTGATATTTATATTCAGGTAACAAATTAAATTAACGGACAATGAAAAAATCAGAACATGACAAACTCGACCACGAAAGACTGGTAACCATCTATAAAACAGGAAACGAAGCAATTGTCGTACTTGTAAAATCAATGCTTGATGAAGCCGAAATTCAATATTTAGTAACCGGCGAAGGACTGCAGGGTTTGCTCGGCGTTGGTGTTATCGGAACGGGATTTAATCCCCTGACCGGTCCCGTGCAGATAAAAGTTATGCCGGAAGACGAAGAATATGCGAGAGAACTACTGAAGGACATTAACGAGAATACCGAAGCGGAAGACGAAGAAAAAGAGCAGTGAGTTCAGACAAAATCAGTATTGGAATAATTGGCGGAGGCGCGGCGGGATTTTTCGGTGCAGTAAGCGCGGCTGAAAAAAATCCGGAATATGACATTACCATATTCGAGAAATCACCGAAGCTTCTGTCAAAAGTGAGAATCTCCGGCGGCGGAAGATGCAACGTAACAAACTCCGTTTTTGAATTAAAGGAACTCGTCTCGAAATATCCAAGGGGAAATAAGGAATTGTATTCTGTTTTCAGCCGCTTCGGCACACGCGATACGGTTGAATGGTTTGAATCGCGCGGAGTAAAGCTGAAAACCGAGGAAGACGGCAGAATTTTCCCGGCGTCAGACGACTCTGCGTCAATAGTCAATTGTCTTTTAAGCGAAACGGAGAAATACGGTGTTAAAATTTTAACAAGTACAGGACTTGTTTCAATAGAGAAAACAGACGGGGGCTTTACCTGCAAAACAACGGGACGACCGGAATATAAATTCGATAAACTGCTCGTTGCCTGCGGTGGTTTTAACGATATAAAAGGATATGATTTTCTTGCAAATCTCGGTCACACGATACAAAAACCCGTCCCGTCTTTATTTACTTTCAACTCGCCTTATAAAATATTCGATGAACTTGAGGGTCTTTCCGTTAACGACGCTCACATAAAAGTTGAAGGTACAAAGTTAAAAGAAAAAGGTCCGTTACTGATAACACATGCGGGACTGAGCGGTCCTGCGGTATTAAAACTTTCTGCCCGGGGAGCGCGTGAATTACAGGAACTGGATTATAATTTCATACTTTCAATAAACTGGGTAAGCGGTGATAATTACGAGAAAGTAAAACTGCGCCTGAAAACACTTCGGGAAAAAGAAGGAATCGCCAAAATTTCGAAGCGAGGATATTTCAAGATACCACAGCGGTTATGGGAAAGGCTGATTGCCGTTTCAGGCGTTGACTTTGAGAAAAAGTGGAATGAGATTTCAAATAAAGATATTGATAAGATATCGCTGAGCCTGACGGATACGCGTCTTCCGGTAAAAGAAAAGAGCACATTCAAAGAAGAATTTGTGACATGCGGGGGGATTTCTCTTAAGGAAATTAATTTTAAGACAATGGAAAGCCGTATATGTCCCGGACTCTACTTCGCGGGCGAAGTGCTTGACATTGACGGCATAACGGGCGGTTTCAATTTCCAGAGCGCGTGGAGCACGGCGTGGATATTCGGGAATTCAGTATGATATTTGATGGACATTGAATTTTATCGGGAATACGCTTTGAAGAAAAAAGGGACTACGGACGGATTTCCGTTCGGAGAAAGTGTGCTCGTGTTTAAAGTAATGGGCAAGATGTTTATGCTAATGAATTTTGAAACACCGTTTCAGATAAGCCTTAAATGCGAGCCTGAACTGGCAGTGGAACTGCGTGAAAGGTATCAGTCGGTTGAACCCGCATATCACATGAATAAAACACACTGGAATATGGTAACCGTTGACGGAAGTGTTCCCGTGAAAGAAATACTCGGTATGATTGACCATTCATACGATTTGGTATCGAAAAGTCTGACAAAAAAATTAAAACTGGAATTAGATAACTTATAAAACACATGGTAATACTTGTTGATATGGACGATGTGCTTGCCGATTTTGATGGTGAGTTTTTAAAGCGCTGGCGGGAGGAATATCCTGATAAATTTTACATTCCGCTTGAGGAAAGAAAATCATTTTACATAAAAGAGGAATATCCTGAAGAACTGCTCGGACTGGTAACGGGATTATATTACGCAGAAGGGTTCGTGCGCTCACTGCCGGAAATTACCGGCGCCGTTGAAGGAATTAAGAAACTGAAAGAGAAGGGGCATGATGTGTTTATTTGTACGAGTCCGCTGATACAGTACAGGAATTGTGTGCGCGAAAAGTACGAATGGATTGAAGAGCATCTCGGACACGACTGGACGCTGAAACTTATACTGACGCGGGATAAGACATTGGTGCAGGGAGATATATTAATAGACGACAAGCCGGAGATAACGGGTGCGAGGGTGCCGGTATGGGAGCATGTTTTGTTCGAGAAGAGTTACAATGAATATGTTAAGGGCAAGAGGAGGATGAATTGGGGGAATATGGAGGAGGTATTAAGAGAAATATAAAATAGATTTAAACCCGTCAGGAGGAAACTCCTGACGGTCACGCTAACTTTTTACACGAATTATCACAAATTTGCTCGAATTAGAACATAAGAGTATTTTTTCGAACAATCTATGTCAGCGAATTTAGAAGCCGAGTTTCAGGTTGAAATAAATATTGCGCGTGGCGGCGGGAATCCAGTACGGAATGCCGTAACCGTCAACACTGCCGTACGTTTCATAAAGCACATTGAAAACGTTATTCACTTTAAGCGAGCCTTCAAACGATTTAAGAAACCTTACTAC
>JAPLFI010000471.1 GCA_026390755.1 Ignavibacteriota bacterium | reverse complement strand
TAATTACGGCATCAAGCGCTCCCTGTGCTATTCCAACAGAGAGTGCGGCAATTGCAATTCTGCCGCCGTCAAGAATTTTCAATACCTGATTGAAACCTTCGTTTTCTTTGCCGATGAGATTTTCTGACGGAACTTCGACGTTATCGAATATCAATTCGGCAGTATCCGATGCGCGCATTCCGAGCTTGTTCTCTTTTTTCCCGACGATGAATCCCGGCATTCCTTTCTCGAGTATGAATGCCGAAATCCCTTTCTTAGGATTCTCTTTATTCGTCACAGCGGTAACAACTGTCACTTCGCCCACGGTACCCTGAGTTATGAAAACTTTACTGCCGTTAAGAATATAATGGTTTCCGTTTTTTACCGCATTAGTTGCCATCGAAACGGCATCACTGCCTGATACGTTTTCAGTAAGCCCCCAGGCACCGAGCTTTTTACCCGTTGTTAAGTCAGGCAGATATTTTTTCTTCTGTGCTTCATTGCCGAAAGAAAAAATATGGTTCGTGCAAAGTCCGTTATGCGAAGCAACAATTAAACCGACGGAAGGGTCAATCCTTGAAATTTCTTCTATGATAATTGCATACTCAATCGAATTAAAATTCGCTCCGCCGTATTCTTCGGGAAAAATTATTCCGAGAAATCCCATTTCCCCGAGTTTAGCCGCAATCTCATAAGGAAATTCCTGAGATTCGTCATATTTCATTATATGAGGCGCTATTTCGTTGACGGAAAAATCGCGTGCAAGGAGTTTAACCTCTTCCTGTCTTTCATTAAGTTTGAAATCCATATTTAAATTTAATTTTCAGTAATATAGATATTATTATAGTTTTCTGAAATGTTAAAAATGAAATCATAAATTATAACAGCGGTATTAAGTAAAAAGTCCCGCCTGCTTTTACAAACGGGACAAATTTCGGTTTTGAGCTGAAGTTTTTATTCTGTCAGGTTTACAATGCTTTCACTGCCTGAGAGAAGATTTTGAAGGTTAATTGCCGATGCCTTTGTTTTTGTGGCGAGCGCAACATAAGTGCGGGCTAAATTATCCTTTCCCGCTCCGAGTATTGTACTCACGAGTCCGAGGGATTCTGCGAGCTTGTCCGGCTTTATTTCTTTGAATATTTTCTGCCAGATTAATTCTTCAAGAGTATTGATTGCGGTTTGAACTTCGTGTAGATCATATCCTGCCGTGAACCTTTCTTTCGCTATTTTCTCTGTATAACTGACCATAGGAAGCAGTTCTTTGTCTTTTACGCATTCCAGTAGTTTTCTGTAGAGATTTTCCAGCTTTATTTTAGTCTCTGTTTCGCCGGATTTAGTATAGCCTTTTAATCTCACACAGCCGATTTGATTGCTTGCAGAGATTATGATTTCATCAATGTTATTTTCGAGAAGAGTTTGTATGTCCATAGAAGTTGTTAATTTCAGTAAAATTAGCTGTAATAAATACTTCGTTCAAGGTGAAATTTTATCATAAAAATATTCGAAAATATTATTTATATTGCCCGATATGGATAATACGTTTTTAATACTCAGCCTTTTTCTGCCAAGGGTTGCATTGATTATTTTCTACTTCATTCATGCAATACCTCAGAATAATGTTCCGTTTATCGGAGAAGCACTGCTTACTGTTTTTCTGCCGAGAGTTTTAGTACTGATTTATATTGCTGATATTCTGGGAACCGGAAGCGTTTGGTTCTGGATACATCTTGCGGCGGCTTTAATTGTTTATTCCGGCAGTGGTAAATACTACAAGAAAAAATTCCGGAAAAATCAGAATTAAAAATTTCCGTAATCAAGTCTTGGTTTCGCGACAGCATTGAATGATTGCCTGTCAAAGGTTGTCTTATCGCCTGAATGAATATATTCATAATAAGCCGTGATTCCAACCATTGCCGCGTTATCGGTTGTATATTTCAGTTCTGGTATGAAAATATTGTATCCTTTTTCCCGCAGGCTCGCAAATCGCCTCTTCAGAGCGCTGTTTGCCGATACTCCTCCTGAAATTGCAATAGTATTCACTCCGAACTCTTTAGCTGCTTTCAGTGTATTGGAAAAAAGTGATTCTATAACGGCTGTCTGAAATGAAGCACAGATATCGGCAATTAGTTTATCATTCTTTGAATTTTCAAAATCAATTTTCCTTAGATAATAAAGTACTGATGTTTTAAGACCGGAAAAAGAAAAATCATATTTTCCTTCTTTGATTTTCGCCTTCGGAAAAGTGTAAAAATCCTTATTTCCGGATTTCGAAAGTTTATCTATTTCAGGACCCCCCGGATATCCGAGTCCCATCATCTTTGCAACTTTATCAAAAGCTTCGCCGGCCGCGTCGTCAATTGTCGTACCGAGTATTCTATGGCGGAAATAATCTTCAACCAGCACCAAAAGCGTGTGTCCGCCGGATACTATCAGTGACAACAGCGGCAGAGACGGTTTGTTTTCATGAATGAATGCCGAATAAAGATGAGCGTGAATGTGGTTGACGGGAATAAACGGTTTATTCAGTGTTGCCGCGACAGATTTCGCGAAATTAAGACCGATTAATAATGCGCCTATAAGTCCGGGCTGGGCAGTTGCCGCAATGATATCAATTTCTTTAATCTTTACTTTTGCAGCGGAAAGGGCTTCTTCCGTAATTTGAGCTATTCTGCTGAGATGCTCACGGGATGCAATTTCCGGAACGACTCCGCCGAATTCTGAATGGAACATCTGTGATAGAATAACGTTAGATAATATAGTGCCGTTATTTAATACTGCAACTGATGTTTCGTCGCAGGATGTCTCAAAAGCAAGTATCAGCATAAATCTGTTTTATTAACATTGAAGTTTTATAAGTTATAAATTAATTTGATATAATGATTAAAAATACATTAAAATTTATACTTCTTTTTATATTTCTTTTTGTTTTCTGCGCGGTTATTTCAACAGATGCTGCTGCGCAGAATAAACTTTTAATTCCCATGGAGCCGGGGCAGACGAATCATCTGAAGGCTTACGGAATAGCTTACAGACATCTGGTGTCAGGCGGTGAACTCGACTGGCTGCTGAATTACCGCGGAGGATCTTTTTTGTTCAACTATTCTGGTAAGATTGAACAGGAGTGCAGGGATAAAGATGTCAGTTTCGAATTATTAAACGGAACTCAGGCGGCTCAGATCTATGCCGATGTAAAAGACGAAAAGAATAATATGGATGTAGTGAGGCTCGAGAAAGCCGCAAAGATTGCTGTTTACGCGCCCCCCAATGCGCTTCCATGGGATGATGCCGTAAGGCTTGTGCTTGAATATGCCGAAATACCTTATGAGAAAATGTGGGATGAAGAAGTACTGCAGGGGAAATTAAAAGGAGTTGACTGGATTCATCTGCATCACGAAGATTTCACCGGGCAGTACGGAAAGTTTTACGCCGCATACGGAACCGCGCCGTGGTATTTGAATCAGGTCGAAATTAACTCTGCTATGGCTCGTAAACTGGGGTTTAATAAAGTGTCGAAACTGAAACTGTCTGTTGTAAAGAAACTGCGGGAATATATTTCGAACGGAGGATTTCTTTTCACTATGTGTTCTGCTACCGATACATACGATTTAGCTCTCGCTTCGCAATATACTGACATTTGTGATGCTATGTATGATGGAGACCCGGCTGACCCGGAGGCGAATAATAAACTTGACTATTCCGAATGCCTTGCATTTCAAAATTTTAAAATTCAGATGAATCCTTACGTATATGAATATTCCGATTTGGACATAACTCAGGATATCCTGATTACAGGCAAGGGACAGGATTTCTTCAAACTTGTTGATTTTTCGGCAAAGTTCGACCCGGTACCTTCTATGCTGACGCAGGATCATACAGCGCTTATATCAGGGTTTATGGGTCAGACAACGGGATTTCATAAGGATATGCTGAAAAGCAATGTTACAATTCTGGGTATCAACGAAGGCACAAATCTCGTGAAGTATATTCACGGTAATTACGGGAAGGGGACTTTTACGTTTTACGGAGGGCATGATCCCGAGGATTATCAGCATTTAGTGGGTGCCCCGCCAACAGATTTAAACCTTCATCCCGGTTCACCTGGTTACAGGTTGATTCTCAATAACGTGCTTTTTCCCGCCGCTAAGAAAAAGAAACTTAAAACCTGATAAAGTTTTTCATGAAAGCATTTTTTAAAATATGCCTGCTGTTTCCTTTATTTTTTCTCTCTTGCAAGGATAATAAACAGGGAAGTGACGGAAAAATAACTTTTACGGATGATATGGGTTATAAGCTTACTCTCGAAACGAAACCGAAAAGAATTGTATCGCTTGCGCCGAGCATCACAGAAACGATTTATTATCTTAAACTCGACAGTATGCTGGAAGGAGTAACAGACTATTGCAATTATCCGCCTGATGCAAAAAATAAGAAAAGCGTCGGCAATATACTGAGCCCTAATCTTGAAGTCATTTCCCAGATAAAACCTGACCTTGTATTTATGACAATAGAAGGTAATACGAAAAACACCTATCAGGCTGTTAAAAATCTCGGACTAAATATTTATGTTGCGGCTCCGAGAAATATTGCGGGAATAATCAGGATGATGTCCGATATTCAGATGATATGCGGGAGTGAAACTTCAGGTGAAGGAGCATCTGAAAAAATTAAAGACAATTTTATTAGCAGTATGAACGGAGTACGCGTAACCCATGACCCGGTCAATAGGAAAGCGCTGATACTCGTATCCGTTAAACCACCTGTGACATTCAATAAAAATACATTTCTGAACGATGTTTTTCTCGCAGGCGGATTCGGAAATCTTTATGACAATGAGCCGGCAGACTACCCGGTTTTGAGCTATGAAGACATTATAATGAAAAATCCGGAATATATATTTGTAATATCGGATACTTCAGAATCCTCAAAACAAAATATATTCGGGGAAATTCTGAAAAGTATGAAATATTGTGAAGCGGTGAAAACCGGGAGAATATTCATTCTTGATGAAGATATATTTTCCAGACCCGGTCCGAGAATTTATGACGCAGTGAAAATGTTGAAAACTATTAACTGATTATTTTAAAAGTTAAAAAACTATTTTCAATTTTTCTTTGTTTAACTTTTATGTAAATTTGTAGTGGTTTGATTTCTTTAAATGTAATGTTCTTTGTTACTTATTATCTTGTTTTTAAATCATTGTAAGTTTAATATTTTACGCTGACAATTTTGTTCTGAGCAGATTATATGCAAAACATAGTAAGGATATTAGAATTATAGTATGAATACTACGTATCTGATAAATACACTATTATATAGGGAAAAGTTGTTTTTATTATAATTCTAAATTATTAATAAACATATATATAGTCTTAATTAATAAACGGAATAATAAATGGTTTGGCACGGTAATTGCAGTCGAGTATAAGAGTTACAAAATTTAAAAAATTGAAAGGGAAATTTTGAGCAAAGAATACATAAAATATATTTTCTCCATAGTACTTGTACTTACGGCAATGTTAGGGAGTGCAAACTTTGCTTATTCCCAGGAAAATGATTATTTAGTAAAAGCTTATGACTTTCTGAACAACGGAAATGAAAATGATGCACTTTCGTTGTTTGAATTATATTTGAGAGATAACCCGTCAGATACCAAAATCTACCTTCAGGTCTGATATATTTAATAAAATAAAAAAGATTTCGAAAAAGCTAAGAAGAATTTTGAATATGTAGTTAATAATTCCACGAATTATGAGGAAATTACTACTGCGAGAAGGTCATTGGAGTATATAGAAAGTCAGAGTAAGCCTTCTGTCATCGAAACACCGGTGAATACGGATCCTAAAGTGAATCAAAGTACTTCGGAGATACTTACAACGGGTTATAATCTTTTGAATGCCGGTGACAAAAAAGGAGCGATAAGAGCCTTCGAAAATTATTTGATAGAAAAACCAGATGATGCCAAAATAAAATTACAGCT